>DQOE01000154.1 GCA_015658765.1 Verrucomicrobiota bacterium
ACCATCCTCGGCCACTGGTACTGGCAATACTTCCGCGCGAACCGCTACCGCTTCCTGCAGCGCACCGCCACCGCGCAGCCGCTCGGCGACGATTTCACGACGTGGGATCTGCCCCGGCTTTATCGCGAGATCGATCTGCACTTCACCAACGCCCTCGCCGATGGACGGCTCAAGACGATTCCCACCACCGACTTCGCCGACCTGTTGACCAAGCCGACCTTGCCGGAGCATTACCGGCCGACGTTGTACGACTTCATCGCGCACGAGGCGCTTGGTTTTTACACGTCCGGCGAGTTCTCGGCGGCCAAGCCGGAAGATGCGTTTGAAGTGAGAGCAAGCGACCCGCTGCTTGGCCCGCTGGATAAGTTTCTCGCGTGGGTACCGGAGACAACCGACACAGAGTCGCCCCAGTTCAAGGCTGTTCGATTGTATCAGGACGTGCTGCGGTTTCACCTGGACGACGCCGACTCGTCGGCGCTCAACGACACCGACATTTTTCGACTGCTGCATGGCAAACGCATCGCCGCCGGTGACGGCACGAACGATCGCTTCATCGAGGCGATGCAGTCGCTGGTCGAGCGCGAGCCGGGGCCGCTCTCGGCCTGGGCGCGGTATCACTGGGCGCAGACGCTGCACGCCGACGGCGAGTTTGTGGAGGCGCGGCGAGTTGCGATCGCCGGGCGCGATCAGTTTCCGGATTCTCGCGGTGGCAAATACTGCCACAACCTTGTCGCGCAGATTGAGGCCAAGTCGATTCGCGTCGAGACCGAGTCGATCTGGAATGCGCCGTGGCCGGAGCTTGCCGTCACGTACCGCAACATCACCGGGGCGCACTTCCGGCTCGTGCCGGCCGACTGGAACAAACTGCGCGAAAAACAGTTCCGCCTGTCGCGACAGGAGGATCGGCGGGCATTGCTCAAGCGCGAGCCGGTCAAATCGTGGCGGCACGCCCTGCCGCCGACCGCCGACTACAAGCAGCGCACGGAGCGTTTCACCGTGCCCGACGACGTGAAGCCGGGTTTTTATTTTCTTATCTCTAGCGCAGAGGCCACGTTTTCCGAGAAGGACAATCGCACGAACTACTCGACCGTTTGGATCAGCGCCTTGGAGATGGTGATCCGCTCGCGGGCGGACCGGCTCGAGGGCTTCGTCGTCGAGGGCAACTCCGGCGAGCCGATCGCCGGTGCGCAAGTGGACGCCTGGCTGCGGGATAACCGCGGCAAATACGTCAAAATAACAGCTGCCACGGACGAGTCGGGGATTTTTGGTTTTCAAAAAGCCAAAAACCAGTATCAGGGATTTTTCCTCGTGCAACACAACGGACGGCAGGTCGGCACGACCGGTCGAAACAATTACTGGGGCGGCACCGTGCAACAGCCCAAGCCGCAGGAGTCGGTGATGTTTTTCACCGACCGCGCCATTTATCGGCCCGGCCAGACGATTCAATTCAAGGGCATCGCCCTCGCCTGGAATCAAGCCAAAGACGATTACAAGGTCATCCCGAGCCGCAACTTGAAGGTCGTGCTGCGCGACCCGAACAACGAGGAAGTCGAGCGGCTCGACCTGAAGACCAACGGCTACGGCTCATTCTCCGGCAGCTTCACCGCGCCCAAAAATCGGCTCACAGGCCACTATCGCATTGCGACCGCTGCGGCCCCGCATGGCCAGGGCAGCTTCCGGGTGGAGGAGTACAAGCGGCCCAAGTTCCTCGTCGAACTGGGCAAGCCGGAGCAGTCGCCCAAGCTCGGTGAGACCGTCCGGCTCAACGGCAAGGCGACCGATTACACCGGCGCGCCGATCGGCTCGGCCAAGGGCAAGTTTCGCGTCACGCGGCAGGCGCGCTGGCCGGTCTGGTGGCGCTGGCATTACTGGGGCGGCGGGCCGGTTCGGTCGCAGCAGCGGCAGATCGCGCACGGCACATTCGAGACCCAGCCGGACGGCTCGTTTGTGATTGAGTTCGACGCCGTGCCGGACGACGCCGTGCCGGAGGAGAGTGAGCCAACTTTCATTTACCGCGTCGTCGCCGACGTGACCGACGGCAGCGGCGAGACGCGCAGCGACACCACGAATGTGCCGGTCGGCTACACCACCCTACAGGCAACGATGACGGCGGACGCCTGGCAGAAGGTGGCCAAGCCGGTGGAGTTCAGCATCACGACACAGTCACTCGCCGGCGTGCCGGAGCCGGCCAAGGGCACGTTGACCGTCCACGCGCTCGAGCAACCGGAAACGGTCAAGCGCGCAAGTCTGATCCGCGCAGCCAAGCCGGGGGTCGATGGCGCCAACCCGGAGACGTGGCCGCTTGGCCAAGCGGTGTCCACGCACGACGTCGAGACCGACGCCAAGGGTAAGGCCAAGGTCGAGGCCAAGCTGCCGGTCGGCGTGTATCGCGCGGTGTTCGAGACAACCGATCGACTCGGCAAAACGGTCAAGGCGATCCACTCGCTGCAAGTGCTCGACCCGGCGGCCAAGCGCTTGGCCATTCGCCTGCCGCAGTTGGTGGCTGCCGAGCAAAACAGCCTCGAGCCGGGCGAGACGTTTCGGCTGCTTTGGGGAACCGGCTACGACACGGGCCGCGCCTTCGTCGAGGTCGAGCATCGGCACAAAATCACGCAGCGATTCTGGACCGCGCCCGGCCGCACTCAGCGGCTGCTCGAGGTGCCGGTGACCGGGGAAATGCGTGGCGGGTTCAGCGTTCACGTGACGCAGGTTCGCGAGAACCGGATGCTGCAACGCACGCATCATGTCACCGTGCCGTGGTCGAACATGAAGCTCGACGTGAAGTGGGAGCGCTTCGTCTCCAAGCTCCGCCCCGGACAGGAGGAAACGTGGACAGCGACCATCACCGGCCCCGACGCCGAGCACGCGGTCGCCGAGATGGTCGCCACGCTGTACGACGCCTCGCTCGACACCTTCGCGCCGCATCACTGGCAACGGCGGTTCAGCATCTATCGCTACGATTACTCGAGCGCCCATTCCACGTTTGCCAACAACGGCACGAGCCTCAACAGCCTGCTCGGCAGTTGGAAACGCACCACGGTTTCGATTCACTCGTACCGTTACCGGGCGTTCCCCGCCGAGATCACGCAGTGGCA
>DQOE01000221.1 GCA_015658765.1 Verrucomicrobiota bacterium
CTGGGCAACGGCACCGGCAATCCCGGCTACTGGCTGCCGGACGAGTTTCATCCCGACCTGAAGCACGACGGCCCGGGCGTCCTCTCGATGGCCAACTCCGGCGAGCACACGAACGGCAGCCAGTTTTTCATCACGCACGCCGCGACGCCGTGGCTGGACTTCACCGACATCCGCGCCGGGAACCACTCCGTCTTCGGCAAGGTGGTCTATGGCCTCGATGTCGTGGACGCGATCGCCGGCGTGGCGGTCAGCGGGCCGAACAAGCCCAATGCCGATGTCGTCATCGAGAGCGTGCGCATCTTGCGGGTCGGGGAAAAAGCGGAGGCGTTCGAGGCCACCGAGGCGTCGATCGACCAAATGCTGCGGGACATCGCCGCAAGTCAGATGAAGGAAATTCAGGAGGCGCTGGACATCGAGCCGACCCACTCGGGACTCATTTACGAGGAACTCAAGCCGGGAACCGGCGAGTTTGTGAAAGACAGCGACACGGTCACGTTTCATTTTGTCGCGGAGCTGATCTCCGAGGCAAACGAGTTTGGCCGGGTGTTTGCCGACTCGGTGAACCCCCGGCCCGCGCCGCTGAAAATCACGGTAAAGGAAATGGCGAAAATGCTGCCGGGCGTTGGCGAGGGACTGAAGCTGATGAAAAAAGGCGGCCACGCGATGCTCTACATTCCGCCCGAGTTGGCTTACGGCAAGCTCGGCTTCTTCGCCGGGCGAGTCCCGGCGCACTCGGTGGTGCTGATGGAGGTGCTGCTGAGCGACGTAACGCCGGGCGGGTGATCAGCGCAGCTTGGCGCGGTAAAACTCCCGCGCCGCGCGGGTGGTGTTCGAGTATTCGAGCACGCCGGAGCCGTCGAGCAACTCCAGATTCGGCCCGGGCTCCCATGTCTTCAAGTCCGGACTGCGATCGAGCGAAAACCGTTGGCCGGGAAAGCCGCGAAAGCCGAAGTTGTTCGTGATCCCGCCGTCGGCGGCAACGGCGCGATCCCAGCGGATCAGGATCGGGGTGGTGCGCGGGATGATTTCCTTTCGCAGAATAATTCCCTCGAGTCCCACGGACAGCAACTGGCCGTCGTTGGCCAAGGCACCGTAGAGCGACAAGCCGGTGATCGTGCCCTTGGCCTGCCACGACTCGAGGTCGGGGCTGGTCAGCACCGTGCCGTTCGCGCCGACGACGTGCCACGCGTCGCCGACTTGGGTAACGTCGTTGAGCCACTGGCCAGTGCCGCTCTCGCGCTTGGCCCATGTGTCGCCGTCTGCGCTGGTGAGGATGGTTCCCGCCTGGCCAACGGCGACGAGTTGGTCGTCAAACGCGCGCACGCGATAAAGCCACTCGGTCGTGCCGGAGGCCTGCGCAGTCCAGTCAGCGCCGTTGGTCGAGGTGAGGATGACGCCGTCCTCGCCGGTGGCGACGAAACGTCCCTTGAACGCCTCGACGCTGGTAAGGATGCCGGTGGTCGGCGCCTGGTGCTTGCTCCATTGCTTGCCATCGCTCGTCGTCAACACCGTGCCCTTGCCGCCGGTAACGACCCACATCTCCCCGAGCACAGCCACGCCCTGCAGGTCGTTCTCGGTCGGCTTGGGATCGGCAACCTCCCAGACAACGCCGAGTGTGTTGACCTTGTTTGTCACCGCTTGGCCAAGGTCATTTTGAGTGACGACATTGGTCCACGAGTTGTGACTGGTCAGCAGTTGGCCGTGGTTGCCGACAGCAACGAGCAGGTTCGTGGTTCCGCCGACGCCGAGCAGGATCGACTCAGTCGCCGACTCGGGCACGACCTCAAGATTCCACGAGGCACCGTCGTGGCTGGTCAGCACGGTGGCGTGGTCGCCCACGGTGACCATCAGGTCGCCGACCCGGTTGATGTCCCAAAGCCAGTTGCGCACCGAGTCGTCGGCGCTGAACCAGTACAGGTACTCGTCATCCTCCTCATCGCGGACACTGTCCACCAGCATGCCGGTGCGGCCGCCGAGCAGATATTTGCCTTCCACCTCGATGGCGCAATAATAGGTCCAGTCAGGCGGCGGTGAGGGGTTGGTCCCCTCGTCATCCTCAAGCAGGTCCACCCAGTACATGAAAAAATCAAGCACACCCTTTCGCACGACGTTCTCACCGGCAACGATGACCTCCGATGCCGTGCCGGTGACAGCGTTCAAGTTTTTGTCGGTGCCGGATCGTGCCGCGAGCCATGACTGGCCATCGTTGTAACTGAGCAGCACGACGCCGTCATCGCCGACGGTCCAGAGACGCTTGTTGACGTAGGCCAGCGCATTGAGGTCGCGGTTGGTCCGGCTCTGGCGCTTGGTCCACGAACTGCCGTTGGTGCTGGTGGCCACAAGACCGCCCTCGCCCACAGCGACGAAAAAGTTTCCTGTCCAAATCAGCGCGTGAATGTGGTTGTTGTACCCAAAGGTTCGCTTGCGCCACTTCTGTCCGTCGGTGCTGGTGTAGAGCATGCCGTCGTCGCCGCCGGCAACGATCGTTTTGCCCGAGGCCGCCAGGGCGCGAAAGTTCCCGCTCGCAGGCTTGTCCAGTTTGCCCGGCTCAAACTGCTCCTCGCTCTCGCTGTAAAGGAGTATGCCGTCGTCGCCGGCCACAATCGCCTGTTCATTGAAGAACACGGTGGCACGCAGCGTGTGCTCGACACCGCTCTCTCGGGGAAACCATTGTACCATGTTTTGGCTGGTGTGGATCGAGCCGTTGTCGCCGACCTCAATCGAAAAGTCGTCGCCCTTCGCGATGGCGCGAATGGAGTTGCCGTGCGGTCGAGGGTTGGACCAGCGCCATGGCCCCTCCGCCGCCTTGGCCGAGCGCGGCGCGATCGATGCCACCATGCCAAACAACAGCAGCGCCATGGCCGAACGCGAATGGATTGTCATGAAATGCATCGGACGATTTCTTTTAAATAACTCACTGGTTATCAAATGCTTCAACTCAATAAAATAACTCACCGTTTTCTATAGCAATAGCGATACCGATCAAAAAAAACGATCCAATTGGGTCGTTTTAGTCAACAAATCGATGATCAAATGTGTGATCCTGGCGCACTTGGGAGTATTCGCCTCCCGACCAAAAAACAGGGAAAAAGACCTGCCAACAAAACAAGGGCAGGCATGCCTTAAACATGCCCACCCTCAAGTAATTCAAAACTTGGTAAACACCGAACGACACTCGGCCAAGCGGGCCAAAATCTAACGACGTTGACCGCGGTTCTTTAAGCGACCCTTTCCGCCACCACGATTCTTATCACCACCGCGTTTGCCACCGCGAGCCTTTGGGTTTGAACCAGGCCGGCCTTGGCCGTCACGGCGAACTTTATTTCCACGCGGCTGACCCTTTTGGCCACCGCGAGCATGTCGAGCCTTAGAGCCACCCGAACCTTGGTGACTGCGTGATGCCATCGGACCGCGAGGACCCCCAAACCCACGACGGGCCTGTGAGCCACGGGAACCCTGATCGCGTCGGGCGTGTGCTCTTTTGTCACCGTCCTTTTTTGCGTGAACTTCGCGGCAAGAGCCACGATCGCGATCCCCCTTAGCCTGAACAGTCGTCGTTCCTCCTGCACCGATCATCAGAGCAGCCGTCATTGCTATTATCGTCTTTAGTTTCATAATGTTATATTTTCTATTCTCCCATCCCAGCCACGTTGCCAGGTGCTTAACTAGTCGTTTGTGGAACGAGGTTGGTTACAACTTTTCCGCAGGCCAGTCTATTAATCCAACTCATCAGCCATGACCATCTCTCGTGTGTAGTAGATGAGCCGGCCGCAGTTTGTGCAGGTGGCCATCTCGCGCCCACTCTTGGCATTGACGATTTCCTGCGTCTGCAACTTCATGTGGCAGCCACCGCAACTGCCGTGATCCACGCCCACGATCGCCTTGCCCTCCTTGGTGTCCAGCAATCGTTCGTAGTGCGCGACCATTTTTTTGTTAATTTTTGAAACGATCTCATCGCGTTCCTCATCCAGCGCGTCCAGTTCGCTCTCAATATTTTTTTCGCGCTCGTCGAGGTCGGATATTTTTTTTGCCTCACCCGACTTGGCCTCCTCGGCCACCTGATTGGCCTCCGCAAGCGTTGACTTGAAGGCGTCCTGCTGCTCCATCAGTTCCATCTCCTGCTCCTCGATTTCCGAGATAGCCTCCCGGACATGGTCGATCTCCCGGGCAAGAGTCTGGTATTCCACGTTCTTTTTGGTCTCGAGCTGTTGCTGGGAGAACTTGAGGATCTGCTCCTTCTTGGCCTCCACCTCGTTCTCCAAATCCTTCCGGCGAACCTCCAGCTGCCTCTGATCCTGCTTGGCTTGATCCAATACCTGCTGGGTCCGGATGCTGTCCCGCCTGGTTTTTTCGCGCTCGGGGTCGATGGATTCCAGCTCGGCCTCGAGCCGGTTGGCCTTGGCGTCGCGATCCTGAAGCACCAGTAATTGGCGGATGTCCTCGTTCATAGGGCCGGGCATCATTAAACACTTCATCGTCCCGGGTCAATGACCGCACGCCGACAACGCAAAAAAACGCCGTGCCCGAAGCTGCGAGAAACCGTTTGCCAAGTGCCCCCACCCTCGGCATACTGCCCGGCCCTTTGGTCGGGACGTGGCGCAGCTTGGTAGCGCGCCTGGTTCGGGATCAGGAGGTCGAGAGTTCGAATCTCTCCGTCCCGACCATTTTTTC
>DQOE01000283.1 GCA_015658765.1 Verrucomicrobiota bacterium
GCCTCCGCAGTGGTCGGCCTGAGCGGCAGGGAAGGGGACGTCATCCGCAAGACGCTGCTGGTGTTCGTTTACTACGCCCTCGCTGCCGGGGTGATTGGCTTCGTGTTCCTCAAGCTTGGGTTGCTCCCTCCGGGCGGTTAACCGGTTCTCGGTGCGCGGTTCTCGGTTGATTCGCTTGGCCAATCGGTGGGCTTGCTTTTGTGGAGGGGTGCGGGCAGATTTTTCCGCGAGGCTGATTGTTTGATTCACTTAGGCGATTGCCGAGGTTTTCATGATATTTTTGCGGAAAGTTTTTTGGGTTTTCCCGGTGCTGGCCGGGGGGTTGGCGCTTGGCCAGGCGCGGGCGGACGCGCCGGGGGAGGTTCGGTTTGGGGTGCATGTGCGGCCGATTTTGTCGCATAACTGCATGCAGTGCCACGGGCCGGACGAGAATCATCGCAAGGCCAAGCTGCGACTCGACGTCGAGAGCGGCCTCTTCGGCGGCTCCGGCGACGAGCGGATCGTCGCGCCCGGCAAACCGGCCGAGAGCTTGTTGTACCAAAAAATCACCGCGCACGATCCGGATGACCGCATGCCGCCGGAGGAGTCCAAGAAAAAATTGTCGGCGGACGAGATTGCCACGATCAAGCGCTGGATCGAGCAGGGCGCGGAGTGGGAGGGGCACTGGGCTTTTGTCGCTCCCAAGCGTCCGGGCTTGCCCAAGGTGCAGCGCCGCGCCTGGCCAAGGAGTCCGATCGATTTTTTCACACTCGCCCGGATGGAGGCCAACGGGCTAGAGCCTTCGCGGGAAGCAGATCGCCGGACACTCATCCGGCGGGTGTGCCTTGACCTGACCGGGTTGCCGCCGTCGCCGGGGGCGGTCGAGCGGTTTGTCAACGACACCGACCCGAACGCGTACGAGAAGCTCACCGACTCGCTGTTGGCGAGCGAGCGTTACGGTGAACGGATGACGCTCGCGTGGATGGACGCCGCGCGGTACGGCGACTCGAGCGTGTTTCACGATGACGGCGTGCGGTTCATGTGGCCTTGGCGCGACTGGGTGATCCGGGCGTACAACGACAACAAGCGGTTCGACAAGTTCACAATCGAGCAGTTGGCCGGCGACCAGTTCGAGAACGCATCGCTTGACCACAAGGTCGCTTCCGGCTTCAACCGCAACCACGGCACGACCGACGAGGGCGGCTTGATCGAGGAGGAGTACCGCGTCGAGTACAACGTCGATCGCGTCAAGACGACCTCGAATGTCTGGCTTGGCTTGACGATGGAATGTGCCCAGTGCCACGACCACAAGTACGATCCGATTTCGCAGAAGGAGTACTACCAGTTTTACGCCTACTTCAACATCAACTCCGACGCCGGCAAGCAGACGCGCAACGGCAACTCGGCCCCGATGGTGAAGGTGCCCAGCATGGCCGAGAGCGCGGAGTTGCAGCAACGTCGCGACAAGGTGGCCGCCGCGAAAAGCGAGCGCGCCAAGGCCAAGCCGACCGCGCAGGAGATGGATGAATGGATTGCCGACCACCGCGCCAGCGAATTACCGCAGCCCCCGAAGCTGGGCGGGTGGCAGTTCCTCGGCAGTTTCACCGGCAAAAACAAGGACGCCGCCTTCAAAAAGGACTGGGGGCCGGAGAAGAAAGTGGACTTGGCCAAGGAGTACGACGGCAAAAAATGGGAGCCGCGCGAGTACGGGGACGGCAAGGTGCACACCGTCGCCATCCCGGAGAACAGCGCGGCTTATTTTTATCGCACCGTGACGTCGGCCAAGGCGCAGGAGGTGATGGTGTCGCTCGGCAGCGATGACGCGATCAAGGTGTTTCTCAACGGCAAACAGGTGTTCGCCAACAACGCCTCACGCGGCCCGGCGCCCGATCAGGACAAGGCCAAGCTCGCGCTGGCGGAGGGCGAGAATCACCTGCTGCTCAAGATCGTCAACGCCGGCGGCCCGGCCGGTTTTTACTTCAAGCTCGGTGGCTCGGCGCTGCCGGAAAATATTTTGGCGCTGCTGCGGGAGGACGTCCTGAATGCCGGGCACATCAGCAAGTTGTGCGACTATTATGAGAAATCCCAGTGGCCGCTTGGCCGCGAACTGGATGCCAGGATGAAATCCGCCGAGAAGGCGGTGACCGACTACGACAAATCAATCGTCACGGTGATGACTATGGGCGACTTGGCCAAGCCGCGCAAAACCTACGTGCTCTCGCGCGGTCATTATGCGTCGCCGAAAAAGGACGAGGAGATTTCACCCGGCATCCCAGCCGTGCTGCCGTCGTTGCCTGAGGGGGCACCGGCCAAGCGGCTCGGCTTGGCCAAGTGGATCGCTGATGACGACCATCCGCTGACGGCCCGCGTGGCGGTGAACCGTTATTGGTCGATGATCTTCGGCGCGGGGCTGGTGACGACGGTGTCGGACTTCGGAACACGTGGCGCGCTGCCGAGTCATCCGGGCCTGCTCGACTGGCTGGCGCGCGACTTCGCCGACGGCGGCTGGAACGTGAAGCGCATGTTCAAGCAGATGCTCCTGTCGGCGACATACCGGCAGCAGTCCGCTGCCACGTCGGAACAGCTCCACCGCGATCCCGAGAATGTGTTTCTCTCGCATGCGCCGAGGTTGCGGCTGCAGGGTGAGTTCATCCGCGACAACGCGCTTGCCGTGAGTGGCGTGCTCAACGGCAGGATCGGCGGGCCGAGTGTTAAACCGTACCAGCCGCCGCGCATCTGGAACGAGGTCGCGCTAAACGGCGGCCTGTTTTACAAGCCGGACAAAGGCGCGAAACTGTACCGCCGCTCAATGTACACCTACTGGAAGCGCTCCGCGCCGATGCCCAACATGATGGTGTTCGACGCGCCGACGCGCGAAAAATGCGTCATCCAGCGGCCCCGCACCAATACGCCGATGCAGGCATTGGTGACGATGAACGATGTGCAGTTCGTCGAGGCGGCGCGGGTGTTCGCGCAGCGGGTGCTGCAGCAGGGCGGGGCGGACTTTGACTCGCAGCTCGACTATGCGTTCATGCTCGCCACGGCGCGCCCGGCGGATGAGTTGCGCAAACGCGTGTTCCGCAACTTGTACGACAGTCAGCTCAAGGAGTTCAGCGCCGATGCAAAGCGCGCCGGGGAACTGCTGAAGTTCGGCGAAACCAGGCGTGACGAGTCGCTCGACTTGGCCCGGCACGCTGCCTGGACCACCGTGGCCAGCGCCATTTTCAATCTCGACGAAGTCATCACCAAGGAGTGAGAAAGTTTTTCCACTTTTTTTAGGATAATCAACATTAGCCAATAGACTCGGGGCTAAAGTCACCTTCTTCCATTACCCATACTAACCGGCATTTACCCCGTTTTGGCCGGTTTAACAGCCCAAAAGTGGCAGCAAGTGGCAGCAGGACTTGACTGTCATCGGGAATGAGAGCACATCGTTTTCAGAGGCCCGTGTTGGGCTAAAAATTAGCAACGATGAAGGTGATGCTGTCTTTCTACGCACCGGGAGGTGGGCTCAAGAAAAAGAGAAAGGCCCATGGAACGTGAGTGAAAGTTCTGCAGGATTCCACTACACTTGTATGGAATGGCTTTCAAAAAGAGACATATCATTGATTGGGAGTGATGCTGCCTTAGAAGTTGCTCCAACTGGAATTAAAGATTACCCGCATCCTGTTCACCTTCTTGCGCTTCATTCACTTGGAATGAATATCTTTGACAACTGTGACCTATCAGAATTAAGCAAAACTTGTAACAAGTTAAAGAGATTCGGATTTCTTCTTACTGCTAGTCCTTTGCCTGTTGAAGGAGCAACAGGTTCACCGATTAATCCTATAGCAAATTTTTAAGTATAGGCGCTTAGCCCGTAACAAAGCTTTCTAAGCAGCGGTCATCGAAACTGGAATAATGAGCATATTAAAGTATTGCTCATAAACTAATTCAAGTCGTGGAGGCGGGGTGAGTCGAAGTCCAATCCCAAGTTTCTATTTCCTATCAAATACGCCCTTTACTTTATGTTTTAGCAGGGATGCTTTCCCATATTGTCCAGTTGTTGTTCATAAAGTGCATATTTTAACCGCCACAAACTGCCACAGAATTTTTCACTCCCTTTCAGCTTTCAATTCTTCACCCGTCTTGCCGCCGTGTTTGCGGAGGAGATCGGCGGTTTCGCCTTTGGCATAATCCAGCGGCGTTTCACCACTACCATTCGTCTCATTTACATCTGCACCTTCGGCAATTAGTAGTTCGGCGAC
>DQOE01000131.1 GCA_015658765.1 Verrucomicrobiota bacterium
CGTCCTGTGATGCAGCTCCCGCGCGTCGGGCTGCAAACCGGCGCCGCCGCGTAAAACCGGTTGAACTTCAGCCCCGCCTTGGCCATCGCGTCGAGGTGCGGTGTGCGGATGATTTTGTTACCGTTAAACCCGACATCCCCCCAGCCAAGGTCATCGCACATGATGAGAACAATGTTGGGTTTCCCGGCGGCAAAGCCACCAGCCAACCCAACAACGAAGAGTAGAGAACAAAAAAAACGGCTCACGCCGACGACGATAGGCGGGAGACTTGTCACTGGCAAAAACCTTTTTAACGATCGACGTTGGGCTCAGTAGCGACGGCCGCCCCGGCCGACCGTGGGCCGGCGTCCAGGTGACTTGATGCCGCTTCCGTAAATGTCCCGCTCCATCATGGCGCGCCGCCGTCCGTAGCGGGAATTGAGCTGGGTGACTTTTTTATCGTGCTCGGCCTTGGTGATTTCACCGCTCTTTAGCGCGGTAGCATATTCCCCGAGTTGCGCCTGATAGCCTACTTCAAGTTTGCGCAATTCCTTGTCGGAGGCGCAGCCGGTGAGAAGCAGTCCCGCAAAAACGAGTCCCGCAAAGTTGAAAACCTTTTTCATGCCGCCCGTAGGGTTCGCCTGGCCAGGCGAGTTGTCAAGCGGTCAAGGAGGAATCTCCCTTGATTACGCATGGCCAAGCGCGCAGGGGGCGAGGATGGCGTCGCTCATGCCGTGGATGATTTTTTTGTCGGCGGGACAGATAGTGGCCAGCACGCCGCCGAGGGTGGCCTTGGCCGTGTCAAATTCGCCGTGGACGAAGTAGTACGGGCAGAGTCTCACGCGGCCCTGCATCGCCTGCGCTTGGCCAAGCTCGAAGTCGAACCACTCGGCATCGACGCGAGCCGGCCGGTGGTAACGCTGCAGGATGCGCGGCGACTCGTCGAAGCCCTCGATCGCCTGATCCACCACCGCCGCCCACTCGTCGCGAGGCAGGTCGCTGCCAAGCCAGACGCCACGCGCCCCCCAGGCCTGCTCGGAGTAGCCGGAGATTTTCAGGATCAGGTTGCGCTCCTTTTGCGAGAGGTTCTTGAGCTGTTGCCAGTCGGTGAGGCCAAGGCCGGGGAAGGCGGCGTGCGGCGGAAGCGGCGCCGGATCGATCACCCACGTTTGCGGCAGGAGCGCCTCGAGCGTGCGCTGGAAACTGTCGCCAAGCTGTTGCCGCCACGTCTCGGCGAGGTTGCGGTTGTGGAACAGCGCGAAGAGCATCTTCTCCTCGAGGAACGCTTTCGGTGGCGGTGTCACGCTGATGCGTTTATCGGCGGCGGCGGCGAACAGCGGCTCGGCGGCGGGCACGTTTTGCAGGTCGAACAATTCAAAAAAACGGTACACCGCATCGCCGTCGCCGAAATCGGCAAAATCCTGCCCGTGGACGCTGAAGCGGCCGGGATCGATCTGCCCGGCGAGCCATTCCATCTCCGGCCGGTACGTGGCGGACTCGTCGGAGACGACCAAGCGCACGTTCGCCGCGTCGCCGAAAATGCCGGCGAAGCCGTCGAGCATGCCGGTCGCGCCGCCGAGCACCCCGGCCCCGGCCCCGGTGTAGGCGCGGTTGAGCCAGGCGGTGAGGCCGATGCCGCCGGGCACGCTGTCCAGTTCGGTGATGCGCGGGCCGTCGTCGGTGAGCAGAATGTCGGGCCGGATGACGCGCGGCAACTCGGCGCGGAACTCTTTGCTGCGCTGCAGGTCGATGATCGACTGCGGCTTGCCGCGATCCAGCCAAGCGCTTGGCCAGGCGGGGAGCCGCCCCTCGGCGCTCCAGCGGTAAATCGTGTTGGAGGCCTGGTAAAACTTGAGCAGCACGCGGCCCAGTTGCTCGAGTTGCTGGACGGTTTTCTTGTCGAGCGGAAACGGCTGCGTGGCGACGCGCCATTCGTGCCCGGCGAAGAGCCCGCCGGCGGGCAGGCTTTGCCGGACGTGTTGCGCGATTTGTTCGGGCGAAGGTTGGGTGTCGGTTCCCATCAGCGGGAGCCAACGTGAAGCCTCGCCCCGTGGCGGGTCAAGCCCCCGCTGGCGGCGCGCTCATTGTGCCGGAGAAAATCTTGACGGCGCGACCGCTCAACTCGACGCGGTCGCAGACCACTTCGCAACAGACAACGCCGCCGCGCTGGGATGCCTGAAAGCCGGTCAATTCGTCGCGGCCAAGCCGCCCCGCCCAAAACGGCGCGAGGCAACAATGCGCCGAGCCGGTGACGGGATCCTCGTCGATGCCAAGCACGGGGCAGAAAAAGCGCGAAACGAAGTCAACGTTGTCGCGCTCGGTGGCGGCGGTGACAATGACGCCGCGCGTGTCGAGCCTGGCCAGGCTCGCGAAGTCCGGCCGTAGGTCGAGTAACGTTTGTTCGTTGGCGACCTCCACGAGATGGTCCATCCGGTTTTGGCCGCACCACAGAATCTCCGCGCCAAGCGCCTTGGCCAAGCCGTTGGGCGGCTCGCAGCTCGTCGCCGGTTCGGCGGGGAAATTCATTTTAATCATGTCTTGCTCGCGGCGCACCTCGAGCATGCCGCTGCGGGTGGCGAATGAAATGTCGTCGTCGCAGTCCACGCGGCCGGTTTCCCAAAGCGCGAACGCGGTGGCCAGGGTGGCGTGCCC
>DQOE01000158.1 GCA_015658765.1 Verrucomicrobiota bacterium
GCCGGCGGCGGGGCGTTCCTCCTTGGCCAAGCCGCCCATCTGCTTGAGCAGTCCGGTGAACTGGCCGTTGGTGCCGAGGTACTGCACGCGCACGTTGTCGAGCTTGGCCAAGGTGTCGGCGGCTTGCAGTGCCCGCAGGGCGGCTTCCTTTAGCGGGGTGATTTCGTCCAGGAATGACATGGTCAGGTTTCCTTGGTTTGGAAACAAAGAGGGCGGCCATTAAAGACCGCCCACTCAAAAAGTCAACTTGGGCTAGCGCTCAGCCTTTGGCCTCGAGAGCGCTCTTGGCGGTGTTCACCAGTTCGCCGAACGCGGCCGAGTCGGTGGCGGCCAGGTCGGCGAGCACCTTGCGGTTGACTTCGACCTTGGCGGCCTTGAGGCCCTCGATGAAGCGGCTGTAAGTGATGCCGGCGTCGCGGGCGGCGGCGTTGATGCGCAGATTCCAAAGGGCGCGGAAGGTGCGCTTTTTGTTTTTGCG
Source organism: Verrucomicrobiota bacterium (assembly GCA_015658765.1). Taxonomy (GTDB): domain Bacteria; phylum Verrucomicrobiota; class Verrucomicrobiia; order Limisphaerales; family UBA1096; genus UBA1096. The sequence continues at coordinate 479 of DQOE01000158.1, forward strand.
ATCGCGATAGGCGTATTGGCGCCCGTGCTCGATGGCGTCCTTGGCGTAGCGATAAAGCTTGGATCGGCGCAGACGGAAGCCCTTGGCGGCTTCGATCATGCGTTTGCGGCGTTTGCGGGAGGCGACTGCGTTTGTGACTCTCATGGCTGCTTAAATAAAACTGGGTTGATTGGGCTAAAGAAAGCTCAGTGGCTGAAGGGCAGATTCTCCATCACCCGGGCGTAATCGGTCTTGTCCACGAGTGCCGGGGAGCCGAGTTTGCGGCGGCGCTTGGCGTTTTTACTGGCCAAAAGATGCCGTTTTCCGGGGCGATTCCGCATGATTTTGCCCGTGCCGGTGATTTTGAACCGCTTGGCTACCGACTTGCGCGTCTTGATTGATTTAGGTTTCTTCTGCATCTAAATGTGGCCCCCTTCCCTGAAAAAAGGGCAGAAAACATAGTCAGTTTTCCAGGACTGTTCAAGCCATTTTTGAACTATTTTATTTTTTGTGGCTGGAGTGCGCTTGGCCAAGGGGCTACAACTCCTCACCCGATTTTTGCTAATATGAACAAAAAAACGTTTTTTACGGCGGTGATCCTGTCGTTTGGACTGCTTTCAGCCCAAGCGGCGGACAAGGTGCTTTTTGAGGATTCCAGCTTTTCCAAGGAGGGCTGGAGTGAATTCGCCGAAATTCCCGGCACCGGCGGCTGGGAGGTGAAACGCCGCAAACTCGGCGAGCTCACTCAAGCCGTGGTGCAGGAAGTCACGATTGAGGGCGCCGGCGGCATTTTCCTGAGCGCAGGGGAGGGCAGTTATGCCTCCGTGTTCCGCTCGGAAGACGTGATTTATGCAATGCGATCCCGTAATGGCGAACAATCGCTTGTTGGTCAGGCCGATGTCACCGGCAAGGTCGGACTGCGGCTTGGCTTCGACGGGGCATTTCTCATTTACGAATACCGCTCCGGCGACGAGTGGAGCCGCCTTGGCAAATCCGACATTGTCGGCGTGGTGTCGTACACCAGCGGGATTTCCACCCCGAACCGCGCCAACGGCATGAGCGGCTACCGCGTCGCCGAGATCGAGTCGCTTAAAGGCGTGCGATTCGGCTACACCAACACGCCCGAGATTCCCGGCACGCCGTGGGTGGTGCACGACCCGTTCCGCCCGCAGCCGCGACAAATCAACCCCGGCACAGTGACGCCGCGCGACGAGCCGGGCACGCCGCCGTCGGACGCCATCGTGCTGTTTGACGGCACAAACCTTGACGCATGGGACGACGGCAAAGGCAACCCGCCGAAGTGGACACTTCGCGACGGCTTCTTCGAGTGTGGCAAAAAATCTGGCACGATCCAGACCCGGCAGAAATTTGGCAGCGTGCAGTTGCACATCGAGTGGGCGTCGCCGTCGGAGGTGAAGGGCAGCAGCCAGGGCCGGGGCAACTCGGGCGTCTACCTCGCCGGGCTTTACGAGGTGCAGGTGCAGGACAACTACGACAACCTTACCTACCCGGACGGACAGGCCAGCTCGCTATACGGCTTCCGCCCGCCGCGCGTGAACGTCAGCCGGCGGCCGGGTGAGTGGCAGGCGTACGACATCATTTTCGAGATGCCGAAATTTTCGGACGGCAAAGTGGTCAAGAAGGCGCTTATCACCGTGCTGCACAACGGCGTGGTCACGCAGCACGGCGTGGAGATTCCCGGCATCCTCGGGCACAAGAAAACCCAGCCGTACCGCGTGCACGGCCCCGGTCACATCAAGTTGCAGGATCACGGCAACCCGGTGCGATACCGCAACATCTGGATTCGGGAACTAAAGCCGATCCAATAATCCGTGGCGGACGAACAACTCGAAAAAGTCTCTGCGGCGCTTGGGCTGGAAAAGTTTGAGCGCCACATTTTTCTCTGTGCCGACCAAACCGAGCCGGAGTGCTGCGCCAAGGCGGCCGGCCTCGAGTCGTGGGCGTTCTTGAAAACACGGCTCAAGGAACTCGGCCTCGTTGGTCTCGAGCCAAAAGTGTATCGCACCAAGGCCAACTGCCTCCGCGTTTGCACACGCGGCCCCATCGCGGTCGTCTATCCCGAGGGCGCCTGGTACCACTCCTGCACGCCGGAAGTCCTCGAGCGCATCATTCAGGAACACCTCATCAACGGCCAAGTCGTCGAGGAATACCGCTTCGCCCAAAACCCGCTTGGCCAAGCGGGGTAGCTCCTGATTTACCGATCGAAAAAACGCTCAGCCGATAGCTTGAACAGTTTGCAGATTTTTTGAATGTGCGACACCGTCAGGTTTCGTTCTCCTCGCAGAGATACCGGAGAATCTCGTGAGTGGGGGTTTTCTTCTTGGGCTCGGGATGCGCCTTGTCCTCGTATTGCTCGATGAAGGTCGAAAGCGCCTCCAAGTAGTCCTCTTGATCCTTCGTCAACCGGTGCCCCGCCATCACCGATGCCAACTCATAAGCCTCGTCGCTCTCGGCAACCGAACGAATGGGGCGGGGCAAAAGCACCCGGCAAAGCCGGACGTAATCCTTCGGCAACTCCGCAAACTTTCAATTCGTTTTCCGGCGTAATGTTTTCATAACTCCCTTTTCCAGTTTTCGTTGTCGTATTCTGCGTGTGTCAAAAACCACAGCGTAAAGATGCGTTGCTGGTTGAAGTGAATGGCGGCAATCAAGCGAAACCGGTTCCCGGCGATGTTGAAAACGAACACCGGCCTGCCGCTGCCCGCAGTCGCGCGATCCACCGATGCAAACGTGCTGCGGATGTCCACAAACCGTTTCCACTTGGCGGCTTTTACCACTGCCAACCAACGCTCCAAGGCGGGTCGGTCGGGCGGATGCCGTCGCATCCACTCCCTCACCGTCCGTGGTTTTACCACACGCACGTTGCCAAAATGGCATCAGATGCCAAAATGTCAACGAAGAAAAATCAGTTTTTGGCTTGCCTCGTGAGGCGGGCGGCGTAGGCGCCGTCGGTGTGGTCCTCGACCGGGTGCAGCGAACGCTCGGCGGCGAGTCGCCACTCGGGGTGTGCCTCGAGGAATCGGGCGACGAGTTGCTCGTTCTCCTCCGGCTCGATGCTGCATGTGCTGTAAACGAGTTGGCCGTCCGGCTTGGTGTGTGCCGC
>DQOE01000161.1 GCA_015658765.1 Verrucomicrobiota bacterium
GGCACGTTTGAAATGTGGCGGCGGCAACTGGGCAGCGACTTTCGTGCCCGGTTGATCATCTGCACCGACGGCGCGGCGGGGCATCACCAGTTGTCACGGGAGGAGACGGCACGGGTTCGGCTGGCCGAGCAGCTGGAATCGGCAAAGCTGGCCCAGTGCGAAATCGAGCCGCTGCTTTTGCCCAACGGCAAGGCGCCGCGCGAGGCCTGCCTGCAGGTTGACAGTGATCTGTTGGCGGCGCTATGGAAGGCCATAAGGGATTTCGAGCCAGACTACCTGTTCGCCCCGCCGGTGCCGGCGGACTCCCTCGCGGGATTGCACATTGACCACGTGGCCGTGGCGGAGGCGGTTCGCAAGGTGGCCTACATGATCAACGTGCCGCACGCCTTCACGCCGGAATATCCGTCCGTTGAGGCCGAACCCAGGCCGTGCAAGGTGCCGGTGATCCTCACCGCCTACGACGGGTACATGTTTGGGGCGAACTCGTACGACCTCGCGGTGGATGTGAGCGCGGCGTTCGACCTGATGGTGGACATGACCTGGTGCCACCAATCGCAAGTGACCGAGTGGCTGCCGTGGGTGGGGCGGCACGACATGGACGTGCCCAAGTCGAAGGATGAATGGCGGGTCACGCTCGAGCACCGTTATACCAAGCGTAACCGCGAGCTTGGCCTCGGTGGCCAGCCGATGGTGGAGGTTTTCGGTGTTACCGCCTGGGGCGAAATCCCCACGATCGACCAGCTGAAAGCCGACCTGCCCAACCTCATCACGCCGGCCGAAACCGAGGTCCGCCTGGCCAAGCGCCTGGCCCAGTGGCGCGGCGAATGACGTTGGCCAAGCGGGGGATTGCGGTATTCTGGCTTGAGGGTTTCATGACGTATTTTATTCTGCCGGTCGCATGTCAACGCTGAATCGTTTCGAGAGTGTCTTTAACGCTGCGGCCCGGGAGGTGTTCGCGCACCAGCCGGTTGAGATCGGCAGGGTGTTGCTCGTGCACGACTTGGCCGAGGCATTACAGGACGATTTTCTCTATCTGGCCAAAGGCTTTCTTTCTGTGTTGGAGGCAAGGGACAAGCCGGACTGGGAGTTGTTCGGTGGTGATAAACCGTTCTCGGTTCGGGAGGTGTTGAATGCGGTGGAGCAGGCCAGGCCGGATCTTGTGGTGACTTATCGTCATCTGCACAGCGCTGTCGGGGAGTGGCCTCACAGCCTTGGCGAGCATGTGGATGTGCTGACGCAGGCGACCTCGACGCCGGTGCTGGTTCTGCCGCATCCAGGGAGAAAGGATTTGCCGGGGCACGCGCTCAAGAACACCGACCGAGTCATGGCGGTGACGGATCACCTGGCCGGGGATCATCGCCTGGTCAGTCACGCAGCGCACTTCACGCCGGACGGCGGGACGCTGTACCTCGCGCATGTCGAGGACGACACTGTGTTTGAGCGGTACATCGCGGCGATCGGAAAAATCCCGGACCTGGACACTGACATCGCGCGCGAGGAGATCCGGGCACGACTGGTGGAGGACCCGACCGAGTATATCGAGTCGTGTCGCACCGGCCTGGCCAGGGGAAACCAAACCCTCAAGGTGGAGAGCCGGGTAAAGCTCGGTCATCAGCTCGCCGATTACCGGGGCCTGGTTGAGGAGAACGAAATTGATCTGCTGGTCATGTACACGAAGGACGACGAACAGTTGGCGATGCACGGGATCGCGTATCCGCTCGCGGTCGAGCTGCGAACGACGCCGCTACTGATGCTGTAGGAGGACGCGGGATGGAATTCATGATGTTAGCTGCTGCCGGTCACGTCGCCCCCGCAGTGGCACCGTGGATCACCTATCTGTTCACCGGCCTGCTGGTGGCGATGGTGTTGTGCCTTGCGCTGGAGGAAAAGATTCACGCCCAAAAATCGGTGATCGTCGGCGTGACGGCGGTCATCGCGCTGTTGCTGGGCGCGTTCACCGGTATCCTGCCATTCGGCGCGGTGCATTTGCCGAACGGCCACGAGATCAGGCTGCCGGTATTCATCCCGGGGATCGAGTGGGGGGTGATCACGATCATTCTCGGCTCGAGTTTGTTCGTTGATGTGACGAGCAAGTCGGGGTTGTTCACCTACATCGCGATTCGGCTGACCAAGGCGTCGAGGGGTGATCCACGGCGGCTGCTTTGGTTTTACGGCGTGATGACAGTGGTGTTCAGCGCCGTGCTGAACAACGTCACGGCGATGATCATCGTCGGGTCACTGAGCGCCGTGTCGCTGGGCAAGCTTGGCCAACGGGACAAGCTGCTGAGCTTTCTGCTGGTCGAGGGATTGCTGACGAACATCGGCGGATTGCTCACGCTGATTTCCTCCGTGCCGAACATCATCGTCGGCACCACGGCCGGGATCGGGTTTGTGACCTTCTTCATCAAGGCCGCGCCGTACGTCGTCGTGGCCACGGCGGCGACGATCGTGATGGGCGCGAAAGTCTTCGGCATCGAGCCGTTGAGAACCGACGAGGAACGGGCCGTTGCGCTTGGCCAGGTTTCAAGCTTCGACGAGCGTGATGGCATCGAGAGCATGGGCTTCTTTTGGTTTGGCGCGGCGATGTTGGTGCTGTTCATCTGCTTCATAGCCACCGCGTCATTCGACGGCTGGCCGATCGGCAAGCTGGGGATGGGGTTCGTGGCGATGATGTTTGCCGTGATCATGCTCTGCAAATTCAAGTCGAGCGTGGGCAAGTTTTACAGCGGCATCGATTGGGATCTGCTTTTCTTTTTCGTCTACCTGTTTGTCGCCATCTACGCGATGGAACAGGCCATGGTGCTGGAGTTGATTGGCAAGGGCATTGAGCCAATTATCAGCATGGGTCCCAAATTGGGTGGCGGCCTGCTGTTGATTTCATCAGCCTTGGCCAGCAGCGTGACCGACAACATCCCGCTGGCGGCTGTGCTCTCCAATATTCTAGAGTCGATGGATCCCGCCGTTGACCCCGGAATGTGGTGGTCGGTGATTTTCGGCGCGAACCTCGGGGGCAATCTGACCCCGATCGGCTCCGCCTCGACGCTCGTGGCGGTGACCATCATGCACAAGCACGACCTGCGCATCTCGTTCATGGGGTTCGTCAAAAAAGCCCTACCGTTCGCAATCCTCCATATCGTACTGGCCACGCTGTACGTGCTCCTCGTGCTGAAGCACCTGCCAGGCTGAGCCGTTTATTTCCCGGTGTGGCGGGCGACCTGGAAGATGCCGAACAGTAGCAGGACTGCACCGGCCGGCAGGAGGATGATGCCCAGCCCTGGATCGGCGCCGTGGGTGACCAGGCCGCCGAGAAGGAAGCCGCCCGGGACGAGCAGGGTGCCGGCAGCGAGGCAGCGGGAGGCCAGGACGCGGGCGCCGGCCGGCAGGCTCAGCCGGGCCAGCGAGCCGGCGAAAACGATGTTGAGCACCGACAACAGTGTCCCGTGCGCGTGGCCAAGCCGGAGCATCAGCCGGTGCGTCTCGTTGTCGCCGACATTCACGTACCAGGGAGCCTTGAACGCCAGCATTCCCTCGAGCACGATGCCAAGGCACACGAAGACGAGCAGCGACCACCAACCCAGCCTAAAGTGCCGCCGCTCCTCCGGCGTGGCGTTGCTGTCGGCGGCGGATGGTACCGGGTTGGCCGGGGCGTTTCGGGCCTGTTGGGAGGCTTGTTCGCCGCGTTCGCGCCGGGTGGGTTTGTAATTGCTCATTCCTGGAGGGTTATCGGGCGGTTGTCACGCTGCCTAGTCAATCGGTCGGCAACATCTTCGAGCGGTTTGCCCTGTGCGTCGAGCAGTAGTTGGGCATGCGGAGCCTGGCCAAGCAGCCCGGCGTCGGCCCGGCGCTCGCTGATGGCGTCGATCTGGGTGGCGCGCTTAGCCAAGGGGGCGGTGTAGTCAAACGGCGTGCCGGCGAAGGTGGGATCTGCCATCAGCGCCTTGTGGGCGATGTATCGAACGGCGGCGTAGGGGTCGTTCATCGTTCGGATCAGCCACGGCGCCTGCCAGTTGCCGCCGGATGCCTTGCGGGCCGGTTCCCAGCCCATGTTCCAGGCGGCGATGGCACGCTGGCCGGCGTCTCCCTTGAGCAGCATCTTGAGCATCGCCGAGATCGACTTGTCGTCGTTGTCGAGCTTGGGTTGGCGGTGACCGTACCATTTGCTCAAGTGGCGGCTGCTCCACTCGAGAGTCTGGTTGAGGTGGCAAAGGTTGCAGGCGTTGGGGCGGCCGGTTTTCAAATGCGTCTCGACGCTGGGGGAATCGATCTGGTGGCTGCGGATGCCGCTGAGCAGGCCGTAGGTGGTGTGCGGCATGTGGCAGTTATAGCAAAGGCTGCCGGTGGAGTCTGCGGCGTGATGGGTGTGTGCAGTCAGGTTGTCACGGAAATCGTCGTGGCACTGCAGGCACGCCTCGTTGGTCTCCATACGGGGTGCGAGTTGGTCGTTGTTGTCGAGGTAGCCGTGCATCGAGTGGCAGGAGAGGCAGGACATTTTGCCGCGCTGAAAACAGGCGGTGTCGAGCAGGCCATTGTACTCGCGGCCGGTGACGCGAACCATTCCATCGGGCCAAAAGCGATCGCCCAGCCACTCGCCGCCGGGGTGCGGATGGCCGTCCGGTTGTTTGCCGTTGGCGATGAAGGTGCTGGCGTGCACGACGGTGGTGTTGGCGTTCAGTTCATTGCCGGGCAAAAAGCGGGGGCCATTCCTGAGCCAGTCGAGTGGATTGGGGGTGTACTGGTACGAGTGGCACTGGCCGCAGGCTTGTGCCGATAAGCGGTGGTCGAGTGTCTCGCTGGCGGGGTTGAGGATGGCGTGAACCGCTTTGTCGCCCAAGTGCGAGATGTAACGGTTGACCGGGTTTTGGTAGTGGGCGATATGCGCCCCGGCCGGGCGGTGGCAGGCTTCGCAGGAGATGCCCAGTTCCGCCGTCTCGGTGTTGACGGTGCGCGTGCGGGCATCGATGCCGGGCCGGCCGGCGACGGCGTGGCACTTGATGCAGACGTTGTTCCACTTGGCATCGGGCGCGGCCAAGTGCGGGTCGCGCAGGAAGGTGTCCTGTACCGGCACCCATTTTTGATCGGCGATCAGCCAGCCGAAGGGGAAGGGGTGCTGCAGGTTGCCGTTGGCGTCGGCGGTCCAGTACACCTGCAGGTGGTGGGAACCGGTGGTCATGGTCACGCGCTGCGAGTCGGTCTTGATGCCGTCGGCGCCGACGGTGTTCACCCAGAACTCGTCGCGCTTCTGCTCGAGTTGCAGCGCCGCTTGGCCAAGCGGCAGCCGGGTGCCGTGCCACTTGGCCAGGATCGCCCCCGACTTGGCCAGTTGCGTCATCGTGCGGTGATAGCTGTTGTGCCAGCTTTTGTACTCGGACGGGTGGCAGGCGCGGCAGGTTTGCGAGGAGGTGTAGGCGTTGTTCGGCGCGGTGACCGGCTTAAGCCGGGCCTGCGCCGGCGTGGA
>DQOE01000270.1 GCA_015658765.1 Verrucomicrobiota bacterium
CGCGGTCAGGCGGAAGTCGCCGTCGTGCACCTTCGCGATCTCGCGCAGGCCGGTCCGCATCGGGGATTCGTCGGTGTCGGCGACGCGGCCGTTTTCGATGAACAACGTCAGGTGGCTGTTGCCGTTCTCGTCGTCGATCCAGCCGTAGCGGTCGCCGTTGTGGTCGAACGCAAACGGCCGCGCCTGGCCAAGCGCGTAGCCGAGCCGGTTTTCGACTTCGCCGCGAAACCAGTCCAAGCCGCGATCCTCGATCGTGTACTTGAGTCGCGCGTGTCTGCGGTCAACGCGGTCGCCGAAGTCGCGCTGCGTGGTGACGATTTTCTCGGCGACATCGGTCACTTGCCCCGGCGTGCAAAAGCCGAGCACATCCGCCAGGCGCGGGAAGGTTGTCTCCTTGCCGTGGCTCATCCCCATGCCGCCGCCGGCGGTGACTGTGTAGCCGACGATTCGGTCGTCCTCGATGATGGCGATGAAGCCGAGGTCGTGCGCGAACACATCGACGTCGTTGCTCGGCGGGACGGCGATGACAATCTTGAATTTGCGCGGCAAGTAAGTCTTGCCGTAGATCGGCTCGGCTTCCGGCTCGGGACTTGGCGTCACGTTTTCCTTCTCGCCGTTTTCGTCGGTCAGCCAAATCTCGTGGTACGCCCGCGTCGCCGGCGTGAGGTGGGCGCTGATCGCCTTGGCCATCTCCAGCGCCTCGGCGTGCAACTTGGATTGGTACGGGTTCGGGTTGCACATCACGTTGCGGTTCACGTCGCCGCACGCCGCGATCGTGTCCATCAACGAGTCGTTGATTTCCCGGATGGTCGTCTTGAGATTTTTCTTGATGATGCCGTGCAATTGGAACGCCTGGCGCGTGGTGAGCTTGAGCGCACCGTTGGCATAGTCGGTGCAGAAGCGATCCATGTCCAGCCACTGCTGCGGCGTGCAAACCCCGCCGGGCACGCGCACGCGCGTCATGAACGCAAAGGCCCGTTCCTGCTTGGCCTTGCGCCGCTCCCCCCGCAGATCGCGATCGTCCTGCTGATAGATGCCGTGGAACTTAGTCAGTTGCGTGTCGTCCGCGGCCAACGCGCCGGTGGAGTCGTCCCGCAACCCGTCGGCGATGGTGCCCCGGAGGAGATTGCTGTCGGCCTTGATGGTTTCGTTCTTGGCCAGCTTTGGCTCGTCGGCGGGTTTGTTTGGGTCGGTCATTTAAGTGTCACATCGCGGATTGGCGAACGGCGAAGCTAGCACGAAAGTAGCTCTGAACTCAATCTGCGCTTGGCCAAGCGAAGTGTAAATTCGGCAAAAAACGCCTTGAACCATGGAAAAACTGGACATATCATCATATCTTGATTTGTTGATATCAAACCGGTCGCTTGCGGCTTAAATCACATTTTATGGGCAAAAACTACATTTTCTCCTCCGAGTCGGTTGGCGAAGGCCATCCCGACAAAGTCTCCGACACGATCTCCGACGCCGTGCTGGACGCCTGCCTCGCGCAGGATCGCCGCAGCCGCGTCGCCTGCGAGACATTGGTCAAGAGCAACGTCGTCTGCGTCGGCGGCGAAATCACGACCAAGGCCAAGTTCGACATCGACCAGGTCGTGCGCGATGCCATCCGCGGGATCGGCTACGTGAACGACGATGATGTGTTTCACGCCGACAGCGTGTTCATCAACAATTACCTGACCGCGCAGAGTCCGGACATTTCGCAGGGCGTCGATGCCAAGGCCGCGTCCGGCAAAGCCACCGCCGAGCAGGGCGCGGGTGACCAAGGGCTGATGTTCGGCTTCGCCTGCGACGAGACGCCGGAACTGATGCCGGCGCCGATCATGTACGCGCACAAACTCGGCCGGCAACTGACCAAGCTGCGCAAGGCGGGCAAGGCCAAGTGGCTCCGCCCCGACGCCAAGAGCCAGGTCTCCGTGCAGTACATCAACGACAAGCCGGTGAAGATCACCAACGTGGTCATCTCCACCCAGCACGCCGCCGCCGCCTCGAACAAGACGATCCGCGACTTCATCACAAAGCAGGTCATCCAAAAAGTGTTGCCGAAAAAAATGCTGTCCCGCGATACGCAGATTCTCATAAACCCAACTGGCCGCTTTGTCGTTGGCGGACCGGCGGGCGACAGTGGCCTGACCGGGCGCAAGATCATCGTCGACACCTACGGCGGCATGGGCCGGCACGGCGGCGGCGCATTCAGCGGCAAGGACCCGAGCAAGGTGGACCGCAGCGCCGCGTACATGGGCCGTTACGTCGCTAAAAACATCGTCGCCGCCGGCTTGGCCGAGCGCTGCGAAATCCAGTTCGCCTACGCCATCGGCTATCCGGACCCGGTCTCCGTCTGCATCGACACCTTCGGCACCGGCATCGTGGACGACGGGAAAATCGCGGCAGCCGTCGAAAAAGTTTTCAGCTTCAAGCCAGCCAACATCGTCCGGCAACTCAAGCTGCTGCGCCCGATTTATTCGATGACAACCAACTACGGCCACTTCGGCAAGGTTGACGACTTGGACACAATCACTTGGGAGAAAACGGACAAGGTGGCGGCGCTCAAACGGGCTATCAAATAAGATTTTTTAATATGACTACCACACTTATGGAACCAACCACGGACTACACTGTCCGGAACATTGAATTGGCCGAATTCGGCCGCAAGGAAATCGGCATCGCCGAGAAGGAAATGCCCGGCTTGATGGTCACGCGCGAAAAGTATGGCCCCGAAAAGCCGCTCGACGGCGTGAAGATCATGGGCTCGCTGCACATGACCATCCAGACCGCTGTGCTCATCGAGACGCTCGTTGACTTGGGCGCCAATGTGCGCTGGTGCTCGTGCAACATTTTCTCGACGCAGGATCACGCGGCGGCGGCCATTGCGGCAACGGGCGTGCCGGTGTTTGCGTGGAAAGGCGAGACGCTCGAGGAATATTGGGACTGCACAATCAAGGCGCTCACCTGGCCGGACGGCTCCGGGCCGGATCAAATCGTCGATGACGGCGGAGACGCAACGCTGCTCATTCACAAGGGTGTCGAGTTGGAGAACGGCAGCGACTGGGTGAACACCGAGTCCGGCAGCGAGGAGGAGCAAGTGATCAAGAACCTCCTCAAGCGTGTCCATTCCGAGAAGCCGGTTCACTGGGCCAAGGTGGCCGAGGCCATGGCGGGTGTCTCCGAGGAGACCACCACCGGCGTGCATCGTCTGCTGCAGATGGAGCAGCGCGGCGAGTTGCTTTTCCAGGCGATCAACGTGAACGACTCCGTGACCAAGTCGAAGTTCGACAACGTGTACGGCTGCCGCCACTCGCTCGTCGATGGGATCAAGCGAGCGCTTGACGTGCTTGTCTCCGGCAAGGTCGCGATGATCTGCGGCTACGGCGACGTCGGCAAAGGCTCCGCAGAGTCGCTCGCCAACGAGCGCGCCCGCGTGATGGTTTCCGAGGTCGACCCGATCTGTGCGCTGCAAGCCTGCATGTCCGGTTACAAGGTCACCACGGTTGAGGATGCTCTGCCCGAGGCGGATATTTACGTCACCACCACCGGCAACAAGGACATCATCACCGCCGAGCAGATGAGCCGGATGAAGGACCAGGCGATCGTCTGCAACATCGGCCACTTCGACAACGAAATCCAGGTCGCCCAACTCGAGGCGATGGACGGCGTCACCCGCGAAGTCATCAAGGACGACTCCATCCCCGGCGGCCCTGTGACCCGCTTCACCTTCCCGGACGGCCGCGCGATTTATCTGCTCGCCGAGGGGCGGTTGATCAACCTCGCCTGCGCCACCGGCCACCCGAGTTTCGTGATGTCCAACAGCTTCACCAACCAGACGATCGCGCAGATCGACATCCGGAAAAATCAGGACAGGAAGGTGGGAGTGTATCGTTTGGATAAAAAACTGGACGAGGAAGTGGCGCGACTGCACCTGGACAAACTCGGCGCCAAGCTCACCACCCTGTCGCAGGAACAGGCCGACTACATCGGCGTGCCGGTGGACGGCCCGTACAAGCCGGAACATTACCGCTACTAAACCAAGCGCAACGCCGATATTAAACGCAGAGGACGCGGAGACGTGGAGGGCCGCAGAGGGTTTTTTTGGGATCCGCAGATTACGCAGATTTTCGCAGATTAAAAATCGAAGACCTCATCCGCGAAATCTGCGGATCAAGAAAACTTCAACCTCCCCCCGCTTTGCCAAACGCTTGGCTTGTTGCTTTTCCGAAAAATATTCGCTTCCTTGACGTTCATTCGCGGTTCGTTTCGAGAATGCGTTGGGCGGCTTCGCGGACGGATTGGGCCAGCTCGGCCGGCTTGATGACTTGGGCGTTGCCGCACCAGGTCATCACCCAGCGCTGCACCTCGTTCAGACTGTCGAGGCGCATCGTCAACTCCACGCCGCCGTCCTTCAGGTTTCGCTGCCTCTGCGTCGGGTGCCAGCGTTTCTCGCGGATGTAATCGGCGACGAGTTCGTTGAAGCGAATCACGATCTCCTGTTCCTTGTCACCGGTGACGATGGCGAAGCTGCCGCGCAGCCGTTTCTCGAGCGAAAACTTTTTCGGCGGCTTGAACGTCTTGCCGGTCGGCTTCATGTCGCTGATGCGCGCCGGGGTGAAGGTGCGGATGTCGTTGCGCAAATGGCAGTGCGCGAACAGGAACCACTCGCTGTTGACGTTGGCCAAGTGGTACGGGTCGACGACGCGCGATGCGGCCTTGCGCGCGCCCGGCTTGCGGTAGTTGAATTGGAGTTGCCGGTGGCCGGCGGCGGCCTTGGCCAAAGCGTCGATGACGTCCAGATTCAACACCGGCTCGGCGCTGGTTCGGAACGAGATGCTTTGATCGAATTCGTCGAGGTTGAACGAGAGGGTGTCGGTCAGCGAGTCGGTGACCTTGCGAAAGGCGCTCATCAGCGGCTTCTCGAAGTTGGTGCCGCGGTACTGCTGCATCGCCTTCTCGGCGACGAGCATGGCGAACAACTCGCCCTCGCTGATTTGCACGGTCGGGAACTGCCCAACCTCCCCATCGTAGCAGTAGCCGTTGTACGCCGGCTCGAACACGACCGGCAACTCCATCCGGTCGCGCATGAAGGCGATGTCGCGGTAAATCGTCTTGGTGGTCACCTCAAGCTCGGCGGCCAACTGGCTGGCGTTGGGATGATTCTCGCTCTTGAGGAAGTTGTGAATCTTGAGCATCCGCTCGATCGGCGGGCGGGTGTTTCGCTGGGGGATTCGTTTGCGCTTGGTTGCCATGAACGACTGCCAAGCTAGGCCAAGC
>DQOE01000388.1 GCA_015658765.1 Verrucomicrobiota bacterium
CCAGGACGGTGATCGATGCCACCGGCAAGGCGGTTTCGCCGGGCTTCATCAACATGCTTAGCTGGACGGCCAATGCGTTGCGGCGCGACGGCAAGTCGCAGAGCGACATTCGGCAGGGCGTCACGCTCGAGGTGCTCGGGGAGGGCTCGTCGCTTGGCCCGCTCAATGCCACCATGCGCCGGCGCAAGGATGAAACGGACGTGCCGTGGATCACGCTTGGCCAAGGGCTCGAGCATCTCGTCGGGCTCGGCGTGTCGCCGAACATCGCATCGTTCGTCGGCGCGACGACGCTGCGCGTGCACGAGGTCGGCTATGAAAACCGGCCGGCCACCGAGGCCGAACTGGAGCGGATGCAGGCGCTCGCCCGGGCCGCGATGGAGGAGGGCGCGGTGGGGATCAGCACAGCGTTGATTTATGCACCTGCCGACTACGCCTCAACGGAGGAACTGGTACGCTTGGCCAAGGCGGTTGCGGAATACGACGGGCTGTACATCTCCCATATGCGCAGCGAGGGATCGCAACTGCTAGAGGCGCTCGACGAGCTGTTCAACATCGCACGCGAGGCCGGCATTCGGTCGGAGATTTATCACCTCAAGGCGTCGCGCCGGGGGAATTGGCACAAGCTCGACGAGCTGATCCGGCGCGTTGAGCAGGCGCAGAAGGACGGCCTGCAGATCACCGCCGACATGTACACGTACAACGCCAGTTCCACCGGCTTGACCGGCGTGATCCCGACGTGGGTGCAGGAGGGAGGGCACGAGGCGTGGATGAACCGCATGCGCGAACCCGAGGCGCGCAAGCGGCTGCTCGGCGACCTGCGCGAGCAACTCGCCAACCAGCCGCCGGAAGGCATCATTATGGTCGGGTTCGAGAACGAGGAGCTGGGCAAAAAATTCATGGGCAAAACCGTCGCCGAGGCGGCGCGCATCCGGGGCCAGTCGCCGGAGGACGCCATCATCGACCTCGTGCTCGAGGACAACAGCCGCATCCAGTGCGTTTACTTCAGCATGTCGATGGACAACATCCGCAAAAAAATCGCGCTTCCGTGGGTGTCCTTCTGCTCCGACTCCGCTTCGCTCGACCCGGCCAACGCCACCGACATGACCCATCCGCGCGCGTACGGCAGCTTCGCCCGCGTGCTCGGGAAATTCTCGCGCGACGAAAAAATCATCCCGCTGCGGGAGGCGATTCGGCGGCTGACCTCCTTCCCCGCTGCCAACCTGAAAATCAGGAACCGGGGCAGCCTGAAGGAGGGTTACTTCGCCGACGTGGTGGTGTTCGATCCAGAGACCGTCACCGATCATGCGACATTCAAGGAGCCACACCAGTTTTCCACCGGCGTAGCGCACGTCTTCGTGAATGGTGTGCAGGTGTTGAAGGCCGGCGAGCACACCGGCGCCAAGCCCGGCCGGGTCGTTCGCGGCCCGGGCTGGAAAGGCCACCTCAAGTCGGAGTAATCCAGTCCAAGTTCAGCCGCCGCCTGGCCGAGGGCTAATTGGGCACGCGCACTCGGAAGAAGGTTGCTATTTCCCCCTGGCCAAGCGGGACGGTGTGGCGCATGAGATCGCCTTTGCCGTTTGCGGTTTGAACCTCGCGCCAGCTACGAAGATCGGCTGATTGTTCGATGATATAATTTACACCGTCCTCACCGTGGAATGTAAAGGTGAAGGGCTTTTCTGAAACGAACGCCAACTTAATCGGCTTGGTCGGGCTTATGATTCCGCTTTCATTTTTGGCGCCGGGAGTGGGTTTGGCCAGGGAGGTTGGGACACCCTTGTCGTTAGATCGCCCCATGGCCTCGTCCGATTTTTGTTCGCCGAAGGTGACCTCGTCGGCCAAGCGGCCCTCGGGATCGAATAACAAAATCGATTCGCCCTTGGCCGTGAGCTTGAACGGCACGTGGAATTCGTCGCCGGTTTGCAGGGGTTCGTCATCAGCCCAAATCAGCAGGTAGCCTTTGGCCGGGATGGTTGTTCCCTCGGGGAATTGCCATTTGCGAGGGGACGTTTTGTCGTCGGTCAGCCACCAGTTGGAGAGGTCGACCGGTAGTTCGCTGCGGTTATGCAACTCGATCCAGTCGTCGAAGTCGCCGTCGGCAGTGTCCTTGAGCGTGGTGTCATTGGATGCCATCCATTCGTTTATTTGAAGGCTTTCGTGAGGGAAGGAGGCATCGCCCGTGTAGCTCACTTCGATGGATTGTGAGGCGTCTTCGATCGGTTGACCGTCGCCTGCGATGGCGGTGAGGGTGTACGATTTTTGAGTGGCTTCGACTGGCAATACCAGTTGCCATTTGGTGAGCTGTTTCCATTCGAGTTGCTGCGGCACGCCGTTGACTTGGAGTGAGCGCATCCGTAGCGGTGCCGATCCGGAGAGGGTAACCGTGAGTTCGTCCGTTTGAATATCACTCAACTGAGTGACAGAAAACTCATCATCCAGCCGGTTGATTGTTCTTTGAAGGTAGGAGGATCGGCCCTTGATGAAGGAGGTTAGCGATGTAGGCCGGTTGACGGTTTGCTTGTTGGCTTTAAGGGCATCGTATTTTTTATCGACGTATTCCCTGAATGCATCACCGTTCATAGGGCCATCGAGCAGTTCGAGCACCGCCCTTAGGTAGTGGCGCTTGAAGCGGTTCACTCGGTAAATTTTCTTGATAATGGGATCGCCTGTCAGGCTCCAGAAATACGGGTTTCTGGTACTGAACAATTGATTGTTACTGCCGAATGATCCCTTGCCCAGGCCAAGGTCAATATCCCACGGGATCATTTCAAAACGGCCCTCGGCCGGTTTGAAAGTGGACATGTTTTGGCCGTTGGCCGCACCGTAACTGTCCCAGTTGCAGATAATGTTTTCCACCGCGAATACACGCATCCACTGTTCCATGTTGGCGATCTTTTCGAGGCGCTGAATGTACTCTGGATTTTTCGTGTCGTTGATCCGCTGGACCAGCTCGAACAGGTTGGCCATTTGGTTGGCGGAACCGTCATAAGCCCGAGGAGACCAGCTCAAGCGATAATACCACGGCTGAATTCCGTTTTTATCCTGATTGCCGCCAAGAAATGCAGGATGGGATTCGTACTGGTAGTTTTGGCTTCTTTTGGGGTTGGTGAGTTCCTTCCACATCTGGATTTTATATAGCTCGCCACCGGCGGCGGGATACCATTGCCGAACCAGATCGCGGTTGGGACGTTGGGTATCCTCGTAAACCTTTGCGCGTTTGCGTCCGTTAACATAGAGGTTGACGTATCTCCTGTGGATGGTCGTGACACCCGCCTTGTACATCAACCAGAAGGCTGCTTGTTCGATTTGCGCTGTTGGTTCAGGAACGCGATCAGAAGGGGCACCCGGCATGCTCAACACAATTTTCTTGGCGCCCATGAAGCGGTCGTCGCTTGGGAACGTGGCGTTGTAATCGGACAATGCGCCGGTCGGCCCGGAGTACACGCGGCTATGGTAAGAACCGGCACCGTAATACATTCCGGCGTCGTAAATCACACGTTCACCGTTATAGACCATCGTCACCGGCAGGGGAGCATTGCTTCGTTTGTGATTTTTGCTCCACTGCAATGAGGCGTCTCGGTTGATCAAAAAATGGTATTGGCCCAGTTCGTTGATCTTGGCTGGGCTGGTTCCCATGCGGATTAGGCACTCTCTCGCCGGAGCAGTGCTTGGATAGGAGCTAGTCTTTGCTTCCTCAAGTGCGTCCTCCGCTTCGATCCGAAAACAAACCAGTTTGGCCATGGTTTGTGCAGGTAGCTGGCCGGTGAAGATACCATCGTTGGCGACTTGGTCTTGCGCTGTTCCGTTGTCTACCATCTCAACTTCAGTCGTCGTTTTGCCCGGATCTATGCGGTAGTGCAGCGTTACTTTGGCCAAGCCATCCGGATCGGTGATTCGCGCACTGACAGTTGCCGGTTGATTTTTTTTTGGATAAACCGGCGAATGAATCACCCCGGTGATGACGGGGCCAACATTCTCCACTTGGATTGAGTTCGGTCGGGTTGGCGTGCCCAGGTTGGTCGGAACCGGCAGACTGCCAAATGCCTCGTAGCCTCCGTTGCGGGTGCGCATTAGCAACTCAGGGTGACCGCGCAACCATCGCGCCTTGGCCTCGATACGCATCTTTGTTGGATTTCGACCTGACAATGATAGCCAGATGCCATTGCCTTCCGTGTCGCCACGGCTGGATGCTTTCACATGCAACGCCTTGCTTCCGTCGGGGCCTTTGCCGGCGATGATTTCGGATTGATCGTGCGTGCCGACGAGCTCCAAGGTGGATTTTTTTTCAAAACCGGGATTCTGCACCCGCTTGGCATCGGTTCTGGCATCGAAGACTTGAACGTCGTCCACTAGGCACTCGCCCTCATCTAGCATAAACATTTGCAGATAATTTGGTGAAAAAAGGTGGCTTCGGGTTTTGTCCGGTGAACCCTCGCCGGAGATTGTCACCCAGTCGGATTTCCCGCTTTCGTCGCTGCCGGCCCAGTTGCTCGCCTGTCTATTGTCCGAGTGCGGATCGCGCAACTCAAGGCTGCTTCCGTTGGCGTCCGACCACTTGCTCCAGTTGCCGCCGTCGCCGTAAGTCACCTCGTCCACCGGCACGCGAACTGACTGCAACGCGCCGGGCTTGCCATCGACAGGCACCTCTTTCGGCATGGTGAGCAAAAGCCGCTCGCCACGATTCGACAACGTCCCGCCGTAGTCGCCGTAAACCAAACTGGGGTCGAGGTCCTTCTGCTTGGCCAAGAGTTGAGCACGGTTTTTGGCCACCACCAAGTAACCCCCGGCAGCCAAGTGTGTGCCGTCCAGAAACCGATAATCAATGCCGTCTTTGAATTGCCAGTTGCTCAAGTCAACCGCTTTGTTGCCGCGATTGTGCAGTTCGATGTATTCGTCGCCTGAGTCGAGCGATATCGGGTTGTACATGATCTCGTTGATGACGATATCATGTTGAAACGGCGACTGGTTCGCCTGGCCAAGCGTTGGCTTGGCGAAGTGATCCCACTGAGCATCGCCGTCGCGCGAGCGGCCCAGAGAGGAGCCATTTGGTTGCGCTTTGTAATGAATGGCATCGAGCACTCGGGTATCTGTGGCATTTAAAAGCCATACTGCACCCTTTCCATCGACCAGCGGAAAACCAAGCTGCTCCGAAGACACCGCCAGTTGTTTCCCGGCGTCGATTGTTGTTCCCTCGTTAAAGGTGAATTTTTTATCTCCAACCGAGTCTGTCAGTACCGCACCGGATAAATCTGCATCTGTTGCCGAGTGGTTGAACAACTCGACGAACGCCAGGTTGTCGCCGTCGGCGTTGGTTTTGATTTCGTTGATGCAAACCAAGCGAAGCGGTTCGTTGCCGGTCGTATCCGCCCCGCCTGGTGAACCGCCGACGGTGTTGCTCTGTACCCAGGCTCGCACGTCCTGTTCGCCATACGACGGGCGGCCAAGCGTCAGTGAGTGGCCGGCGCCGTCCGCACTGCTTGGCCATGGGGCACGCGTGTCGTAGTTGACCTCGAATAGCACTGCGTCGAGATTGTTTCGCAGCCGCAACCGGCCGCCGCCGTTTGAGAGTCGCCCCGTGTACGGTCCGAGCACGTTCTCCAAACCATACGCTTTTTTGACCGCCTCGGGGTCGGAGGCAATGACGAGGTAGTTCAGTTTCTCGATACGTGTTCCGGGTGGCAGGCCGTAGTTAATGTCGCCGTCGATGTGGAAGCCGCCGACCTCCTCCCACCACGGTTGCGAGTTGAAAATCTCGATAAACTCCAAGTTGGCTCCACTCTCCTGTGGTGCTGGATGATACATGATCTCGGAGATGACAAACGGCGAACGCCGATTCGACGGCCCGGGCCGCTCGACATTGGCTGCATCACCGCTTAGGGACCGACAGAAGGCCTCATTGGCAACACCAAGTAAAAACAGCAAAGAAAAAAGGGAGAGAATTTTTTTCATTTTTTCGTTGTAGCACGTTGATGTGAATCAATTGGCTGACACGAAGCGATATTACAATTTGAATGCCAATAAGTTACAAAAATGACAAAATACCTTTGTGATAAACAAGAGTGCGGTATCGGGGTGGTTAGATGGGAGGAGCCTCTTTAAATCGATAGTTTGTGCATGACTCCATCCTTCATGATGACACTGAGGTTTTCACGATCGAGCAGCACCATGGGGTCGGTCAGGGGATCGCCCTTGACCAGCAACAGATCGGCGAGGAAGCCTTGCTTCACTTGGCCAAGGCGGCCGGGCATGTCCATGGCTTCGCCTCCGTTCTTTGTCATGGTGAGGATCGATTCCATGTTCGTCATGCCGCAGTGCCGGATGAAGTGATCCAGGTCGCGGGCGTTTTGACCGTGCGGAGTGATCATGAAACCGTAATCACCTCCGCCCAAAATCCTCACGCCGCGTTTCATCAGTTCCTTGATGCCTTTGACTGCGCTTTCGAGTTCCTCCCGAAAGCCCATGGCCTTGACCTGTTCCTCGGTGAACCAGTCCGATCCCTCGTAGGCGGCAATGGCAGTGAAGCCGAGGTTGGGACTGACGAAGATCCAGTCCTTGTTTGCCTCCAGCATGTCGAGGGCTTCCTCGTCTGCGTAGTTGGCGTGGTACACCACCTTGATACCGTTGCGGACGCAGCGCTTGACCGACTCGGCGCTGCGGGCGTGGGCACTGAGCCGCTTGCCGTGGGCATGGGCAACCTCGGCGGCGGCGGCGACCTCCTCCTCGCTCATGATGGTGGTCTGGGAGCCGGCGTGCGGCACGAAGGAGTCGCCGGAGATCACCAGCTTGATGATGTCCACGCCTTCCCGGATGAGTTCCCGGGTGAGCCGGCGGTACTCCTCCGGGCCGTCGGCCATGAGGGCCATGGAATCCACCTTGGGCATGTGCAGGGTGCGCATGTCGCCGAGCCCGCTGGTGACGGTCAGCCAAGGGGTTGCGGCCAGGAGGCGCGGGCCAGGAATTTCGCGCTTCTCGATGGCGTTGCGGATCACGACATCGAGCCGCGGCTTGGCCGACGCGGCGCTGATGCAGCTTGTGATGCCGTGGTCGAGATAGAGCCGGGCGTTGTGCATGGTGAGCAGGGTGTGCTCCTCGGGGGGGATTCGCCCCAGCGCAGCCAGGTCGTCGGTGTTGTCGATGCTCAGGTGCGCGTGCGACTCGACCAGGCCCGGCATCAGGGTGGTCCCGTCGCCACCGTCGATGATCTCTGCGCCGTCGCGCTGCAGCGATTCGCCTTCGCGGGCAACCGCAACGATCTCGTTGCCCTCCACCAGCACTTCCCCCCTGAAGGGTTCATCCCCGCTGCAGTCGAGCACGGTTACGTTTGTGAA
>DQOE01000365.1 GCA_015658765.1 Verrucomicrobiota bacterium
CTCGAAAAAGTAAGCGGTGAGCCATGAGCGGTTTCAAGACGGGACACGGATTTTCACGGAGTCCCATTCTTTCGTTTGTGTTCGAGGTTTTTGTGGTTCGGAATAAATTTCCGGCCATCAGTTGTTCTAATCCGTGGTCATCCGAGAAATCCGTGTCTTGAAATTGCGGCTTTTATTGAACGTTTTTGGTTGAATCCAATCGAAGTCTGACGAAGATTGCGAAGGCAGTTAACCAACAGGAAACATGAAAAAGAAAATAGCAGTGACGATTCTGAGTGCCGGTTTGCTGGGGGGCATGGTGGCCGATTCACCGGTCCGGGCGGCCGAGCCGTCGGAGGCTCTCAAGCTGGCCCAGCAGCTCAACCAGGCGTTTGTCGAGGTGGCCGAGAGCGTTTCCAAGTCCGTTGTCGTGGTGCGCGTGGCGAGCAAGCCGCGGGCACGCGGGGGGGTTGGCAACCCGTTTTTCGACCAGTTGCCAGAGGAGTACCGCAAGTTTTTCGAGCGCCAACAGGAGCAGCAGCGTGATGAGCAGCAGACGCCGCCACGCCGGTCACGGCCTCGGGGGCCGATCTTTGACGGGCAGGGTTCCGGGCTGGTTTACCGCGAGGACGGCATCATCCTCACCAACCGCCACGTGGTCGAGAATGCCGACAAGGTGCAGATCGTTTTTCAGGGCGGCAAGGAGTACGACGGCGAGGTGCTCGGCGTGGATCGCCAGTCGGACATCGCCGTGGTGAAGATCGATGCCACCGGGTTGGCTGCCGCGAAGATGGGTGACTCGGACAAGACCAAGGTCGGCGAGTTCGCCATAGCGGTCGGCTCGCCGTACGAGCTGGATTACAGCGTCACCGTCGGCCACGTGAGCGCCAAGGGGCGGCGGGTGTTCTCGGATCAGATGATGTTCGACCAGGATTTCATCCAGACCGATGCCAGCATCAACCCCGGGAACAGCGGCGGCCCGTTGGTCAACATTTACGGCGAGGTGATCGGCATCAACACGCTCATCCGCGGCGTGAACACCGGCATCGGGTTTGCCATTCCGGTGAACCTGGCCAAGCGCGTCGCCGACATGTTGATCGAGGACGGCAAAGTGACCCGCGCCTGGCTCGGCGTGAGCATCACCACGCTGCGTGAGGATGCCGACTACCGCGACTTGGCCGTCGGCGTCGAGGATGGCGTGGTCGTTCGGCAATTTGTCTCCGGCGGCCCGGCGGAAAACTCCGACCTCGAGCTGGCCGACGTCATCACCGAAGTCGATGGCAACAGCGTGAAATCGGCCGACGAACTAAAGCGCGAACTTCGGCTCAAGAAAGCCGGCGACTCCGTGACGCTTGGCCTGATGCGCAACGGCAAGGCCCGGGAAATCGAGGTCGAGACCGGCGCGTTTCCCGAGGAGTTCACCGCCGTTAGTCGCATGCGCCGGTCTGAGCGCAAGCCGGAAGCCGACACCAAGGCCAAGCTGCTGGGCATGACTGTGCAAAACATCAACGCAGATTTGGCCAAGCGCTTCGAGGTCGAGGGCGAAAAGGGCGTGATTGTCACCGCGATCGAAAACGACAGCGTCGCCGCCGAGAAGGGCATCTCGCCCGGCGACATCGTGACGCGCATCAACAGCGCCCCGGTGGACTCGGTTGCAACATTCAAGGCCGCGCTCGGGGGCGAGGATTTGAAGAAAGGCGTCATCGTGCACCTCACCAGCGAAGGCAGCCAACGCTTCGAGGTGCTCAAGCAGTACGAGTAAGTTTCACTTTTTCCGCACCCACCAGGCGGCGATGAGTCCGGCAACGGCACCGGAGAAGTGTCCCTCCCATGAAATATTTTCCCGCATGCTGCTGTTGAGCAGCGGCGGGAGGATTCCCATGAAAAGTCCCCCGTACAAAAATAGAACCACCGTGCTGATTATGGCCGAGCGCCAACTTCGCAAAAATACCGATGCGAAGATCAGGAACGTCACCAGCCCGAAAATGACGATGCTCGCGCCAATGTGATTGGAGTCGGGCCGGCCGATCACCCATGTGCCTAGGCCGCCAAGCACCCAGACGATACCGAGAGAGCGCCAGGGTTTGTAATTACTGTTGGCGAACAGCAGCCCGAGCAGCACGATCATCGGCATGGCGTTCGACAGGTAATGGCCAAAGTCGCCGTGCAGCGCGGGCGCGAAGAGCATTCCGTCCAGTCCGCCAAGCGATCGCGGCTTGATGCCAAGCCGGTTCGTCAGCGAATCGCCGGCGAGCCAATCGACAAACAGCATCACGCCAAGGCACAGCACAATAAAAACAGCCCTCGCGAACCCGCCGACAACACTGTTTTTGTTCGCGCTCATTTATGCCGGGCCGGGGTCGGTGAAGCGGTGGATGAGGCGCCGGTCTCGCTTGGACGGGCGGCCCGGTTTTTTGTGGCCTGAATCGCCGGCGTCGCGCTTGGCCAGGCGCAGTTTTTCCAAATCCGCCGGGGGCGTTTTGTCCTCGGCGAAGTCGGCCACGAGCTTGGCCCCGACACGCCGCCCGGTGAGGCCAACGAC
>DQOE01000129.1 GCA_015658765.1 Verrucomicrobiota bacterium
AGAACTCTCACAAAATCAACTCCCTCCAGATGCTGTACCAACAAAAAAAGCCCCCGCCGGCGCCCTTATGGTCATACATAGCGGGACGCGAGGGACAAATGCGGGGGTCCAGATTATAAAGTGCCCGACCCTTCCGCCGTGTACTTCTCGTTGATAAACGGCTAGAATTCGCGGCCCTTTACACCGCAGAACGAGAGGGTTGCAGATACATGCCCAGTGTTAAAGCCCGCCAGGACGAGCCGTTCGATGTCATCTTGAGGCGCTTTCGCCGCGCCTGTGAAAAAGCCGGCGTCTTTACCGAGTCCCGCCGCCGCGAGCATTACGAAAAACCCACCACCGTGCGCAAACGTGCCGGCGCTGCTGCTGTGAAGCGCGAAAAAAAACGCGCTGCGCGTCAGGACCCGCGCCGCTCGCGCGCGTACTGATCTCACCCCGCCTGCCAAGCATTGCCGCCAGCTGTGTCGCTGCGCGAACAGATCACCGCTGACATGAAAGAGGCCATGCGGGCCCGGGATACCACCCGGCTCGAGGCCGTGCGGCTGTTGCGTGCCGCCATCCAGCGCCGCGAAGTCGATGAGCAGATAGAACTCGCCGATGACGAAGTTCTGTCCGTAATCCAGAAGATGATCAAACAAGGCCGCGATTCGATCGAACAATTCGAAAAAGGCGATCGCCAGGATCTTGTTGAAAAAGAGACGGCGATGCTGACTGTGCTCGAACCCTATCTCCCCGATGCCCTCAGTGACGAGGACCTGGCAGCCCTGATTGCCGAGGCACTGACCCACACCAATGCCGAATCCATGCGCGACATGGGCCAAGTCATGGGCTGGCTGAAACCCAAACTGCAAGGAAGAGCCGACATGGCTGACGTAAGCGCAGCCGTTCGAGAGCAACTCAACCGCTGAGCCACCATCCGCCCCAGCGGGCCCTAGATTGCATGCATCGTCAGTCGACCTGGCGCCGAGCGAGATAGGCGAGGTAGAGCGCAAACGTCAGGAGCAACAGCGCAACGCCCTGATGCGCTGCCGCCAGCACCACGGGCACGTGCAGCAGCAAGGTGGCGATACCGAGCAAACCCTGCGCTGTGGCGGTCAATAAGAGCAGGACCAGCGTCAGGCGGTGCCGTCCCAAAACCACATCACCCCACGCCCGCAGGACAAAGATCCACAGCATGAGATAGGTGACCACCCCGATATAGCGGTGATTGAACTGCACTGCGGGGATGTTGTCGAAGAAATTGCGCCACACGGGGTCGAGCGCAAAATACCCAGGCGGCACGAACTGCCCGGCCATTAACGGGAACGTATTGAACGCAAACCCAGCTTTGAGGCCCGCCACGAAGCCACCCGACAACAGAGTTATAAAAATGAGCAGCGCGGCTACGATTGCAGATCCGCCGACGGCCGAAGGCCCGGCTCGATCATCTTTTCGTGACACCAGGGGGAACGCCACCCAAAGGATGTAGCTATAGATAACGACCGCCGCCACCAAATGAGCGGTCAACCGATACTGGCTGACGTGGGGTAAATCAACCAGGCCGCTTTGTACCATGTACCAACCGAGCAGTCCCTGCAGGCCGCCGAGAACGAGCATAAAAAGATAGCGGGGAACCGCCCGGTTCTCGATCCGCCGCCGGAAATACAGATAAAGAAACGGCAACACGAAGACCACACCGATGCCCCGGCCGAGCATCCGGTGGGCATATTCAAAATAGAAAATCGTCTTGAACTCGGCAATGATCATGCCGCGATTGACCTTCGCGTATTCGGGCGTTGCCCGGTAGTAATCGAATTCCACCTGCCAGTCGGCTTCGCTGAAAGGTGGGATCACGCCTGCGAGCGGTTCCCAGTGCACCATCGAGAGCCCGGAACCCGTCAGCCGCGTGACCCCGCCGAGCACCACCATGGCAAATATCAGCAGGGCACAGACGAGCAGCCACGTTCCAACAATCCGCTCGCTGCCTGGGCGAATGACCCGGGACGACGTGGATGCACCAGTGGTTGCGAAGCTCACAAGGAAAAACAATGCGGAAACATCGGCGGCTAAATTCTAACCGCCCTGCAGGCCCTCCGGGAAGCCGCTTGGGAGAGGCAAGCCGAGTGCTACACTGTTAGGCAACCGCACGGGGATGGGCTGATGAGCGGCAAAATACCGCAAGATTTTATCGATGAACTTCTCACCCGGGTCGACATCGTCGAAGTGATCGACCGGCGGGTACCCCTCAAAAAAGCCGGCCGGGACTTCACGGCACGCTGCCCGTTCCACGACGAGCGCACCCCCTCGTTTACGGTGTCGCCGACCAAACAGTTCTACCACTGCTTTGGCTGCGGTGCTAACGGGTCTGCAATCGGTTTCCTAATGAATTTTGCACATCTTGAATTTCGAGACGCAGTGGAAGAACTCGCAATGTCGGTGGGCCTCGACGTGCCCACCGGCGAGCATCCGTCGCCGCGAATTCAGGACGCGCCGCGTCTTTTGCAACTTGTCGCCGATGCCAACCGGTGGTTCAAGGAGCAGTTGCGCCAGCATGCAGATGCCGCCGAGGCCATCGCCTATCTCAAGAACCGCGGCATCACCGGTGAAATCGCGGCACGTTTCGAGCTCGGCTTTGCCCCGGATGGCTGGGAGAACTTTACCGCAACCGCCGCCGGGCAACCCGAGCGACTGGCCCTCCTGGTCAAAGCAGGGCTTGTCGCGAACCGCGACAAAGGCGGGCATTACGATCGCTTTCGCTCACGCATCATCTTCCCGATCCACGACGGCCGCGGCCGGGTGATCGGCTTTGGCGGACGCATTCTAGGTGACGGCGAGCCGAAGTATCTGAACTCACCTGAGACGCCGGCATTTCACAAAGGCGCGGAGCTGTACAACCTGCACCGCGCCCGTGCCGCTATTGCCAAAGAGAATTTTTCGTTCGTTGTCGAGGGATACACCGACGTGCTTTCG
>DQOE01000423.1 GCA_015658765.1 Verrucomicrobiota bacterium
CTGACACTGATCGGCGGCGTGACGCCGGACATGGGGCAGAACTATATCGTCGAGTCGTTCCTCGTGGTGGTGACCGGCGGTGTCGGCGAGTTGCTGGGCGTGATCTGTTCCGGGCTGGGCCTCGGCGTGGCGACCAAAGTGATCGAGCCGATGCAGTTCGGCGATTTCACCGTCGAGGCGATTTGGGCCAAGGTCTTCGTGCTGGCCTGCGTGGTGGCGTTCATTCAATTCAAGCCGGCCGGTCTGTTCCCGCCGAAGGGAAGGCTGGCCGATGTTTAGCGGCAAGCCGAACCACGAGCGCTGTGTTTGGGCGCTGTTTTTGTTTGGGCTGATCGGCGTGCCGTCGCTGTATTTTTCCGGCACGATCTCGATCGACACGGTCAACATGCTCGGCCGCTATCTGGCGTTTGCCATTGCGGCGATCGGGCTGGATTTGATTTGGGGTTACTGCGGCGTGCTCAGCCTGTGCCAAGCGTTGTTCTTCGCGCTGGGCGGCTACGCGATGGGGATGTATTTGGCGCATCACGGTGGGCCTCCAGGCAGTGTTGATGTCAACGGTTGGAAAATCCCCGGCTGTCTTTTTGTCGTTTACCCGGCGGGCGTGGGGGAGACCGAAGCCCAGTGGACGGTGCCATGGTTCTGGAAACCGTTTTACAGCCTGACAGCCACCTTGGCGCTGGGCATGTTGCTCCCCGGTTTGGTTGCGGCGTTTATCGGCTACTTCGGTTTTCGCAGTCGTGTGCGCGGCGTCTATTTTGCAATTCTGACACAGGCGATCACGGTGGCGGCTTGGTTGGTGTTCTGCAAAAACGACATGAAATTGTGCGGCACCAACGGCCTGACAAATTTCGACACGGTCGCCGGTTATTCCCTGACAGATCCCGGGGTGAAGTTCAGCCTCTACATGCTGACGTTGGCTTGTTTGATCGCCGTGTTTTGTCTCTGCCGTTTCCTCGTGGACACGCGGCTTGGCCGGGTGCTGGTGGCCGTGCGCGACGACGAAACCAACTTGCGTTTCTTCGGCTACAAGCCGTACATGTTCAAGGTGTTCGTCTTCGCCTTGGCTGCGGCATTGGGCGGCTTGGGCGGGATGCTGTACACGCCGCAGATGGGCATCATCACTCCCGAGTACATGACGGCCAAGTGGTCGATCCTGTTTGTGATCTGGGTGGCGGTCGGTGGACGGGGCACGCTCTCCGGCGCGGTGATCGGTGCGCTTGGCGTGAACTTGGTTTACAATTTTCTCACCACCCGCGCACCCGAGGCTTGGCCGTTCGTGCAGGGGTTACTGTTCGTCGGCGTGGTGTTGTTGTTTCCAAAAGGCATCGCCGGCCTGCTGGATTTGATCCGATTCAAGCGCTTGGCCAAGCGCACCGCCGAGGCATGAACACGACGGAACTCATCGCTGAATACCGGGAATTCAGCCCGCGGATCAACCGGATCGGCGCGCGCGATTTTCTCCTGTTCGTCGAGGACCTAACCGCCGTGTTCGACGGCTTCAAGGCGGTGGACATCGATGCTTGGGGCGTCAAGCGCAACGAGCTGCGCGTGGTCATCGGACCGAACGGCGCCGGCAAAACCACGCTGTGCGACCTGGTCAGCGGCAAGACCCGCCCGACGACCGGCACAGTGTTTTTCGAGGGGGATGACATCACGCACGCGCTCGAGGCCGACATCGCCCTGCGCGGCATCGGCCGCAAATTCCAGACACCGCGCGTGTACGACAGCCTGACCACGTTCGAGAACATGGAGCTTGCCCTGCCCGGCAGCCGCCAGGTTCGGAAGTTTTTCCGGCGGTCGGTCAGGAGGGATGAGTGCGACAACATTCTGCAAATCCTCGAGCGCGTGCGATTGAAGGACGACCGTCACACGGAGGCCAAGCATCTCAGCCACGGCCAGCGCCAATGGCTCGCCATCAGCATGCTGATCCTCTCCAGCCCCAAGCTGCTGCTGGTGGACGAACCGGCGGCCGGGCTGACCGATCTTGAAACGGAACTCACCGCCGAGCTGCTGCTCGAGTTGAAGGACGAGCACACGATTATTGTGATCGAGCACGACATGGATTTCGTGCGGCAGCTCGACAGCAAAGTCACCGTGCTCAACGAGGGCCGCATCCTCGCCGAGGGCGACATGGGCGAACTCACCGCCAACGAGGAGGTCATCGAGGCCTACCTCGGAAGATGACATGTTAAGCTTGAGTCACATCAGTTTTTCCTACGGCCTCGTCCAGATTCTGGACGACGTCAGCATTGAGGTGCCCAAGGCCAAGGTCGTCTGCGTGATGGGCCGCAACGGCGTCGGCAAAACCACGCTCATGCGAAACATCGTCGGCCTCGAGAAAGCCTCGAAAGGCACCGTCACCCTCGACGGCCGGGACATCACCAAGACACCGGCGAGGAAGCGTGCCCAATCCGGCCTCGCGCTGGTGCCGCAGGGGCGGATGATTTTTCCGCGGCTGTCGGTGAAGGAAAACCTGGAAGTCGGCCTTTCCGCCCGCACCGATGGGCGGCGCTCCATCCCGCAGGAAATCTACGACCTGTTCCCCGTGCTAAGTGACATGGGCGCCCGGCAGGGAGGCAACCTCTCCGGCGGGCAACAGCAGCAATTGGCCATCGGCCGCGCGCTGGTCGGCGAGCCGCGCGTGCTGCTGCTCGACGAACCGACTGAGGGCATCCAGCCCAACGTCATCCAGGCGATTGGCCAGGTTCTGCGGCGACTCGTCAGCGAGAAGGAAATGACCGTGGTCTTGGTCGAGCAGTACGTCGATTTCATCAAGGAATTCGGCGATCATTTTTACATCATGAACCGGGGCCGAGTGGTCGCCGACGGCGACACGCCGCAACTGAGCGAGGCCATCGTGCGCCAGCACCTCAGCGTTTGATCGAACGCAGCGGTTTTGGCTCGCGCGCCGTATGAACCGCCAATAGACTCCCCGACCGCTTGCCATGCATCTGACACCGCGCGAACAGGAAAAACTAATGGTTGTCGTGGCCGCCGACCTGGCCCGGCGACGGCAGGCCCGGGGGGTGAAACTCAACCATCCCGAGTCGATCGCCATCATCACTTACGAGATTTTCGAGGGCGCGCGCGACGGCAGGTCTGTGTCCGACTTGATGAGCCATGGCGCGACGATCCTAAAGCGCGACGACGTGATGGAGGGCGTGCCGGAGATGATTCAGGAGGTGCAGGTCGAGGCGACCTTCCCCGATGGCACGAAGCTGGTAACTGTTCACAATCCCATCAGATGATCCCCGGCGAAATCAGAGTTGCAGAGGCGGAGCCGCTCGCGGCAAACGAGAATCTCGAGACCCGCACGCTGCCGGTCTCCAACACCGGTGACCGGCCGATACAGGTCGGCAGCCACTTCCATTTTTACGAGGTCAACTCCGCGCTGGAGTTTGACCGTGACCAGGCGCTTGGCTTTCGCCTGAACATCCCTGCTGGCACGGCAGTTCGCTTCGAGCCGGGCATGGCGCGCGAAGTCGAGATCGTCGCCCTCGCCGGCAGCCGCGAAGTCCACGGTCTCAACGGCAAGGTCAACGGCCCGTTGCCGGCATAACCAGGAAGAGTACGACATGCCACTCACTCTCACACGACAGCAGTACGCGGAAATTTATGGGCCCACCACCGGCGACCAGGTGCGTCTGGGCGACACTGATTTGTTCATCGAGGTCGAGCGCGACCTCATCGCCGAGGGCGCCGGCTACGGCAACGAGGTCAAGTTCGGCGGCGGGAAGGTGATCCGCGACGGCATGGGCCAATCGCCCTTGGCCAGGGACGCCGAATCGCTTGACGTGGTCATCACCAACGCGTTGATTCTCGACGCCAA
>DQOE01000073.1 GCA_015658765.1 Verrucomicrobiota bacterium
CGGGCTGCATGATCGCGATCGCACGGATGAACCGCCCGGCGGTGTTCGTTTATGGCGGCACGATTTTGCCGGGCTGCATCACGGGTCAAACGAGGAAGCTCGACATCGTCTCGGTGTTTGAGGCGGTCGGCGTGCACGCGAACAACAAGTTGAGTGATAAGGGGCTCGAGGAGATCACCGCGTGCGCCATCCCAGGTGCCGGTTCCTGCGGTGGCATGTACACGGCCAACACCATGGCCAGCGCCATCGAGGCGATGGGGATGAGCCTGCCGGGCAGCAGCGCCCAGGCGGCGATCAGCCCGGCCAAGAAGAAGGATTGCCGCGAAGCCGGTGCCGCCGTGTTGAACCTGCTCAAGCTCGGCATCAAGCCGCTCGACATCATGACGAAAAAGGCGTTCGAGAATGCCATCACCGTGGTTATCGCGCTCGGCGGCTCGACGAATGCCGTGCTGCATTTGCTGGCGATGGCCTACGCGGCCGGCGTCAAGTTGACCATCGACGACTTCACTCGCATCGGCAAAAAAGTGCCGGTGCTCGCCGACCTCAAGCCAAGCGGCAAGTACCTGATGAGCGAGTTGGTCGCCGTCGGCGGTATTCAGCCGATGATGAAAACGCTGCTTCGCGCCGGGTTGCTGCACGGCGATTGCATGACCGTCACCGGAAGGACGATGGCGCAGAACTTGGCCAAGTCGAAGCCATACCGCAAAGGGCAGAAGATCGTTCGGCCGCTGTCCAGTCCGATCAAAAAGAGCAGCCACTTGGTGGTGATGTACGGCAACCTCGCGCCGGGGGGCGGCGTGGCCAAGATCACCGGCAAGGAGGGCATGAGTTTCATCGGCACGGCCAAGCCGTTCGACTCCGAGGAGAGGGCGATGAAGGCGATCCTCGGCGGCAAAATCAGGAAGGGCGACGTAATCGTCATTCGCTACGAGGGGCCAAGGGGCGGCCCCGGCATGCGTGAGATGCTCGGCCCGACGGCGGCCATCATGGGCGCCGGCCTGGGCAACGACGTTGCACTGATCACCGACGGGCGGTTTTCCGGCGGGACGCATGGCTTCGTCGTGGGACACATCACGCCGGAGGCTTACGCGGGCGGCGCGTTGGCCTTGGTGAAGCGCGGCGACTCGGTCACCATCGACGCCGAGCGGCGGCAGTTGACCCTCGGCGTGTCGGCGAAGGAGTTGGCCAGGCGCCGCAAGGCATGGCGCAAGCCCAAGCCGCGTTACACGAAGGGCGTGCTGGCCAAGTACGCCAGCGCCGTGACGTCGGCCTCGCTTGGCGCGGTGACGGACTATAACTTGGAGGTGTGATTTCGCGCTTGGCCAAGCGACAATCCAACTGAGACAATTTATCCGCAAGAATGCGTAGACAATATCCGTTCCAGATTTTCGAGCCCAAGTGGCAGGAGCATTGGCATGACGGCGAGACGTTCCGGGCGTGGAACCCCGGCGAAAGCGTCCCCGCCGACCATCCGTTTCACGAGCGACACCCGGACGCGAACCCCGGCGACATCCCGAAATATTACATCCTCGACATGTTCCCGTACCCGTCCGGGGCCGGGCTGCACGTCGGGCATCCGGAGGGCTACACCGCCACCGACATCCTCGCCCGCTACAAGCGCATGCGCGGCTTCAATGTGCTGCACCCGATCGGCTGGGACGCGTTTGGATTGCCGGCGGAACAGTACGCCATCAAGACTGGCCAACACCCGCGCATCACCACCGAGGCGAATGTCGCCAATTTCAAGCGGCAGATTAAGTCGCTTGGCTTCAGTTACGACTGGAGCCGCGAGGTGAACACCACCGACCCCGGTTACTTCCGCTGGACGCAGTGGATTTTCCTGCAACTTTACAACTCGTGGTTCAACCCGGCGACGAACAAGGCGGAGTCGATCGACACGCTGGCTCATCCGCTGGACGTCACCACCGACGAGCAGCGCCGCGTCTGGCGGGATGAGCATCGCCTGGCTTACGTGTCCCAGGCGCCGGTGAACTGGTGTCCCGAGCTTGGCACCGTGCTGGCCAACGAGGAGGTCAAGGACGGCGTGAGCGAGGTCGGCGGTTTCCCGGTCGTTCGGCGGCCGATGCAGCAGTGGATGTTGCGAATCACCGAGTACGCGCAGCGCTTGCTCGAGGACCTCGACGGCATCGACTGGAGCGACTCACTCAAGGAAATGCAGCGCAACTGGATCGGCCGCTCGGAGGGGGCTGAGGTACTTTTCCGCGTCGAGGATTCCGACGTCGAGATCGCCGTTTTCACCACGCGGCCGGACACGCTGTTCGGCGCGACGTACATGGTCGTGTCACCGGAGAGCGAGTTGCTCGAGCAGATTGTTTCCCCCGAACACAAGGCCGAAGTCGGGGCGTACCAAGCCGAGGCGGCGAAGAAGAGCGACCTCGAGCGCACCGACTTGGCCAAGGACAAAAGCGGAGTGTTCACCGGCGCGCACGCGATCAACCCGGTCAACGGCAGGCAGGTGCCGATCTGGACGGCGGACTATGTCCTGTCCGGCTACGGCACCGGTGCGATCATGGCGGTGCCGGCGCACGACTCGCGCGACCTGGAGTTTGCGCAGAAATTCAAGCTGCCGATCGAGGTCGTCGTGCAGGCACCGGGGGGAGGGGAGTCGCTTGGCTTCACCGGCAACGGCACGGCGGTGAACTCCGGTTTTCTCGACGGCCTGCCGACCCCCGAGGCCAAGGCCAAGATCACCGCTTGGCTCGAGGAGAAGGCGCTTGGCCAAGGGACGGTGAATTACAAGCTGCGTGACTGGCTGTTCAGCCGGCAACGCTACTGGGGCGAGCCGTTTCCGATCGTTTGGAATGAGGGCGGCCACCTTGGCCTGAGCGAAAGTGACCTGCCACTCACACCTCCGGATCTCACCGATTTCAAGCCGACCGGCGCCGGCGACCCGCCCTTGGCCCGCGCCGAGGAATGGTGCCAGGCCGGCGACGGCCAAAAGCGAGAGACCAACACCATGCCGCAATGGGCCGGCAGTTGCTGGTACTATCTGCGCTATCTCGACGCGCAAAACAACGACCGCTTTGTCGGCGACGAAGCGGAGCGCTACTGGATGGGTTCGGCCAGCGACGATGCCACACCGGGGGTCGATCTGTATGTTGGCGGAACGGAGCACGCGGTGTTGCATCTGCTGTACGCGCGCTTTTGGCACAAGGTGCTGTTCGACCTTGGCCAAGTGACGACGCCCGAGCCGTTTTACAAACTCGTCAACCAGGGACTGATCCTTGGCGAGGACGGCCAGAAGATGTCCAAGTCGCGCGGCAATGCCGTCAACCCGGACGACATTCTCGTCGAGTTCGGCTCGGACGCATTCCGCTTGTACGAGATGTTCATGGGGCCGCTCGAGATGGTGAAGCCGTGGAACACGAAAGGCGTCGAGGGCGTGTACCGTTTTCTCGGCCGTGTGTGGCGGATGTTCATCGACGAGCAAAGCGAACAGGAGTTTGAGCAGCAACTGACGGTGAACCCGGATCGTGGCCCGGAGTTGCTCGCCGCGCTGAAGCTGAACG
>DQOE01000186.1 GCA_015658765.1 Verrucomicrobiota bacterium
ATGAGTGACGTGCGTGAGGCGCTGACGCAGTGGCTTCGCGAGCGGATGATCGAGCATCAGTTTCAAGTGGAGATGGACCACGGTCACGGCGACGTGCTCACCGAGATCGCTTCGAGGGCGCGGCAGCGTCCCGGCACGGTGGTGCTGGAGGACGTCACCGGCCAGGCGCTCAAGCACCGGATGGTGATGGTCGGCGCGGAAGTGCTGGGCGAGGCGTTCCGGCGGCGGCTCGATGCCGGGCAGGAGCGCATCGGCCTGCTGCTGCCCAACGTGAACGGCACGGCGATCTCGCTGCTTGCCCTGTGGCGCATCGGAAAAATCCCGGCTGTGCTCAACTACTCCAGCGGCGTGCCGCTGATGCTCACCTGCTCGGAGCTGGCCGGGCTGAAACAGGTCATTACCTCCCGATTGTTCCTGGCCAAGGCCAAGCTGGACGTGACGCCGATGAAGGCGGCCGGCATCGAGTTCGTTTACCTCGAGGACATCCGGAAACGCATCTCCGGCTTGGCCAAGCTGGGCGTGTTTCTCAAGCACCGGCTTGCGCTTGGCCGGGCGCGGTTCGGCATCCCGACCGGCCAGACGGCGGTCATCCTGTTCACCAGCGGATCGGAGGGCGTGCCCAAGGGGGTCGAGTTGACGCACCGGAACATCCTCGCCAACTTGCGGCAGTTATTCTCCGCCGTGGACTTGGTGGACTCCGACAGCCTCTTCAACTGCCTGCCGATGTTTCACAGCTTCGGCTTGGTGGTGGGCACGCTGCTGCCGCTTTGCCGGGGGCTTCGTTCGTATCAGTTTCCGTCGCCGCTGCAGTACCGGCAGATCCCGACCGCCGTTTACAACTCCAACGCGACGCTGTTCCTCAGCACGAACACGTTCCTCAACGGCTACGCGCGCAAGGCGCACCCGTATGATTTCCGCAACGTTCGCTATCTGCTCGCCGGCGCGGAGAAGGTTCAGCAGGCCACGGCCGACACGTGGGCGCGCAAGTTCGGCATCCGCATCAACGAGGCATACGGCGTGACCGAGTGCGCCCCGGCGATCTGCGCCAACACGAAGGCCGCGAACCGGTTCGGCTCTGTCGGCCGCCTGTTGCCGGGCATCGAGTGGAGGCTCGAGCCGGTCGATGGCGTGGCGGATGCCGGCCGCCTGTTCGTCCGCGGTCCGAACATCATGAAGGGCTACCTCAACGCCGACGCCAACGCGGCGTTCCAAGCGCTCGGAGGTTGGTACGATACCGGCGATATTATTCACGTCGATGCCGACGGCTACTTTTGGGTCAAGGGCCGGGCCAAGCGCTTCGCCAAGGTGAGCGGCGAGATGGTCAGCCTCACGGCGGTGGAGGACGCATTGGCGGGCGCGTTCCCGCAGCATGGCGAGGAATGCGAAGTGGCGGTGGTGGCGCTGCCCGACACGGAGAAAGGGGAGAAACTTGTCGCCGTGACCAACGAGCCGGGGTTGTTGCTGGCCGAGGTGCGCGGGGCCATCGCCACGGCGGGGATGACCAACCTCTGCGTGCCGCGCGACCTGCGGGTGATGGACGAGCTGCCCAAGCTTGGCACCGGCAAGCTGAACCACCGCGAGGTGCTCAAGCACGTCGAGCTTGGCCAAGCGCACTTGGCTTGAGCCGTGTTTCGCGTTGTCACACGGGCCGGTTTTTGGTAAATCCGTGTGATGCGGTTTTTGTTCCGTTGGGCGTTCCGCCTGCTCATCCTGTTGCTGGTCGTGGCAATCGGGCTGTTCCTCACCAAGGACGCCCTGGCCAAGTGGTGGATCGTCAGCAAGTTTCGCGAGCAGGGGATGGACGCCAGGATCGGCCAGCTCGAGATCGGTTTTCCGCTCAACTCCACCGTCTCCGCCTACGACGTAACCATCTGGAATCTGCCCGAGTACGGCGGCGCGCCGATGCTCAAGATCGACGACCTGTTCATCGACTGCGACTTCTCGGAGTTGATGAACGTGCGCCGCAAGCTCACGCCGCATTTCCGGCTGGTGCGCATCGGCATCATCGAGTTCAACCTCGTGGAAACCAAGGGGGGCGAGCGCAACCTCATCTCGTTGCCGGACGCCGTGGCGAAGTCGTCGGCCCAGCTCGCGCTCGGCGAGTCGCCGCTCTACTTCACCATCGACACCCTGACCTTCTCGTGGGAGCGGCTGAAATTCACCAACCTCGCCGACGCCGCGAAATCCCGCGACGTCAACATCAACATTGAGGACTACACCGTGCAGGACGTTGAGAAACTCAGCGACCTGCGCCCGCTCTTCGACAAAGTCGCCACCAAGGTCACCTGGAAGGTGCTGCTCAACAAGCTCTTCGGCCGTCTCTTCGCCAAGCCCTGAATGGGCGACAGGAGATAGCCCAGGGTAGCACCCCGGGAGAAACGCCACCAAAAAACAAGCCCTAAAGGGGCGACACAAAGCAAACTCGTATGTCGCCCCTGTAGGGCTTGCGCTCTTTTGTTGACTTACAACCCCGGCGCGATGCACCGGGCTATCACATTTCGCCCCGGTGGGGCTGTGCCGCTCCTTTGGCGCTGATCTTTCACCGACTCACTGCTTTCTGCTCACTGCTCCCTGGTCGACCTGCCAGCGGTGGAGGTTGCCGGTGAGTTCGCCGGGCCAGTTTTCCTCGGTGCACGTCATGAACACTTGGCCAAGCGCTTGGCCAACGCGGCTGATCAATGGCAACAAGCCGGCCCGCCGCCCGGCGTCGAGTTCGCCCATCACGTCGTCGATCAGCAGGATCGGTGGCGAGCCGTGGATGCCGCCGAGGTAGTCGGCCTGCGCCATTTTCAGCGCGATGGCGAAGGTGCGTTTTTGCCCCTCGCTGGCGTACTGCGCCGCCGGCTGCCCGTCGAGCGTCAGCTTGAGTTCGTCCCGGTGCGGCCCGACGAGCGTCGTGCGGTATCGCTGCTCGCGAGCCCTCGACTTGGCCAGGTCCACCGCAAAATCCTCGCGCACGCTTGGCGCGTAGTCGATGCGGGCGTCCTCCGGCTTGGCGGCGATTTTGCGGTAGCCCAAGCGGATGAGCGGCAAGAGTTTTTTGACCAGTTGATGCCGGGCGACGATGAGTTTCTCGCCGGTGGCGACAAGCTCGCGGGTGAAGCTGTCGAGCAGTGCCAGATCGGGTGAATCGCGCTTGAGCAGCGCGTTGCGCGAGCGCAGCGCCTCGGTGTAGCGGTGCAGCAGATCGAGGTAGCCGGGCCGGGTCTGCGTGAGCAGCAGGTCGAGAAAGCGGCGGCGTGACTTGGCCGGCCCGTTGACCAGCAGTGAATCCTCCGTGCAAAAGACCACGGTGCGAAGCGCGCCCAAATAATCGGCGACACGCCGGATTGGCTTTTCGTTGACGGTGAGTTTGCGCTGGGCCGCCGACCAGTAATAGCGGATGTCGCTCTCCGCCTGGCCAAGCGCGAGTCCGCCGGCGAAGAAGGCGCGTTGCTCGTGCCGGATGATCTGCGCGTTGCCGACGCCACGGAACGAGCGCAGCGTGGCCAGGAGGTAAACGGCCTCGAGCAGGTTGGTTTTGCCCTGCGCATTGCGGCCGAGCAACACGTGAAAACCCGGCTCGAACGCGACGTCGAGCCGCCGGAAATTCCGGAAATCACGCAGTTTGAGCTTGGCCAAGTGCACGCCGCATTCTGGGTGGTGGTGGCGCGTGGTTCGAGCGCAAAGCCGCTAAAAACGGAACAGCGCCCCGATTTTGGCCACCAGCTCTAGGTCCTTGATTACGAAGCCGGTCATCTCGTCAACGTAGCCCTGGTTGACCACAAAGAACATTTTCGCGCCCGGCTTGTACTCCCACTGAAGTCGACTGTTGACACCCATGGAATTCGAGATGTCATCGTACTGCAGGAGGCTCGACAGGACCAGATCCGGCGTGAAGCTGTACTGGACCATCCCCGACATGACATGGATGCTCGAGTCCTCAAACTGGTCCCAGTCGATCAGGTTTAGTGAGTAAGCCAAGCTCAGGCGGAGCTTTGGCCAGGGGATATAGCGTGTTTCAAGCTCGATCTGTTGTCTCGTGCCATCGTAAAAGCCGCCGACCCTGTACATGGGCCTAAGGAACAGTAATCGGTTCATGCCCAAATAGGCTAACAACCGAACATCCCACCATTCGTAATCCCCGGCAGGGATGATCGAACCGTCTGAGATTTCAAAATCCTCATCGGGCCGATCCGTCAAATGCGATACCTTTAGCGATATGTAGTCTTGGCTCTCGAGATAGAGTGAAACTAGATCGAACGACTGTTTGGTATTCACAACGTCGTTTCCAAGGTCGGTGTAGAGTTCCGCCTCGTAGCCATGGCGTGAGTTCCGCAACCAACTAATGTTGTCGTGGTAGGTTGTGAAATCCGCCTCGACCATGTACCGACGAGTGCCCCGGCGCCGAACAAACCCCATGGCCGGATTAAAATGATCGCCGATCTCCATTGCGCTGGCGGAGAGATCGATGTTGCGGTCGTACAGTTTTGTACTGGCGCCCCAGGCCGGCTCCAGTCCACCCAAGTCCTCCGAATAGGAACCAAGCGCAAA
>DQOE01000383.1 GCA_015658765.1 Verrucomicrobiota bacterium
ATCCTGCCGTGGTTGGCGTAGAGCAGCAGGGCGTCGAATTCGGCCAAGCGCGCGGCATCGCCAAGGGCTTCCTCAACGGATGTCACGTAGTCAAAATAAATTGCATCGCGGCCAAGCGCGCGGGAGAGCATCGGGTAAAATTGGTTGGAGTCGTGATGCTCGCTTTCGTGGCCAAGGAAGAGCACGCGGATCGGCCCATCGGCGGCCTTGGCCAAGCGGGACGTGCCTGGCGCAGCCCAAGCGGCGCCGAGGCACAGCAATGTCATTAGTCGATAAGTCATCATTGTAGACGGACAAAAAATATAATGCGGCGACCCACAGGAGCAAGGCCAAAGCCGCGTTTGGCCGGCGTTTTTTCACGTAAAAATGACCCAAAAAGTAAACTTTTTCGTTACGGCGGGTTGTGTTAGCATGACCAACCCGATGGATTGAGGACTTTGGTCATGCCGCCTGCGGAATGGGCGGCGAGTCGACAACCCGTGAAGCAACCGTGATGATGAAATTCAAGGCAAACACTCGGCGTGATCTTCCCCAGATCGCGGAGAAACTGAGGCTCGATGCTGATCAGGTGACCGACATGTTGGCGGTGTCGGCTGTGTTGCCGTTTCGCGTCAACGACTACGTGATCGAGAACCTGATCGATCCCAAGTCGGTGCCCAGTGACCCGATTTTTCAGCTGACCTTCCCGCAGCGCGGCATGCTGGAGGAGAAGGATTTTCTGCGCATGCGCGACTTGGTGGCCATGGGTGCCTCCGAGACGGAGATCAAGCTGTCGGCGGATGAAATCCGGGGGCGACTCAACCCGCATCCCGCCGGGCAAATGCAGCTCAACGTACCGTCGCTCGACGGTGAGGTGGTCGGTGGCATGCAGCACAAATATCAGGAGACGGTTTTGTTTTTTCCGGGCCAGGGGCAGACCTGCCACGCCTACTGCAGTTACTGTTTTCGCTGGGCGCAGTTTGTCGGGGATGCCGACCTGAAGTTCGCCAGCCGGGAAGCCGCCCAACTGGTGGACTACGTGCGGGACAACCCGCAGGTGAGCAGCGTGCTGATCACCGGCGGCGACCCGATGGTGATGAAGACCGCAGTGCTGCGCCGATACATCGAGCCGCTGCTGAGGGCAAAGCTGCCGAGTCTGCACAGCATCCGCATCGGCACTAAGGCGCTGGCCTACTGGCCGTACCGATTCACTGAGGGTGAGGACGCCGACGACTTTCTGCGACTCATCGGCGAAGTGAAGGCGGCCGGCAAACACTTCGCGCTGATGGCGCACTCGAGCCACTCGCGGGAACTGGAGCCGGAGGTGGCACGGCAGGCGGTCGAGCGCGTGCTAAACGCCGGCGCGGTGATCCGCTGCCAAGCGCCGCTCATCCGCAAGGTCAACGACAACGCCAACGTCTGGGCGCAGCTCTGGCGCCGACAGGTTCAGCTTGGCATGGTGCCATACTACATGTTTGTGGAGCGCGACACCGGGGCCAAGGCCTACTTCGAGGTGCCGCTCGCCCGGGCTTACAAGGTGTTCACCGAGGCGTACAGCCAGGTGGCCGGCCTGTGCCGCACCGTGCGCGGCCCGTCGATGTCCGCGCTGCCGGGCAAGGTGCTGGTGGACGGCATCACCGAGGTGGCCGGCGAGAAGGTGTTTGTGCTGAAATTCCTGCAGGGCCGCGATCCCAAGTGGGCCAACCGGGTCTTTTTCGCGAAGTACGACCCGAAGGCCACTTGGTTGTCGGATCTGCAGCCCGCGTTTGGCGAGGAACGGTTTTTCTTCGCGGCCGCTGTGGAGGAAGCGCTGGCAGAATCGGCGCGAAAGGGTTGACGCCGCTTGACCCGTCTTGCTCACTGGGCCTAGCATCCGTGCTGCCGATGACAAGGAACTTGAGCCGATTGATTACCGCCATCGCGGCTGTTCTCCTCGCCCATGGGGCGGTGGGGCAGACTGCCCCCTCCTATCGGAACAGCATTGTTGCCGAGGTGAACGACAAGATCATCACCCGGCAAATGGTGATGGATGCCATGAAGCGGGAGGTCACCCTGTTGCGCCGCCAATACGCCCGGCAGCCGCAGCTTTTTGGCCAGAAATATACCCAGCTTCAGGCCGACACACTGGAGGCGCTGATTCGCCGCGAGCTGGTTTTGCGCGAGTACATGGAGAAGGGCTACAACCTCCCCGAGTCCATCATCGAGCAGCGTATC
Organism: Verrucomicrobiota bacterium; assembly: GCA_015658765.1. Classification (GTDB taxonomy): domain Bacteria; phylum Verrucomicrobiota; class Verrucomicrobiia; order Limisphaerales; family UBA1096; genus UBA1096. The sequence continues at coordinate 2,194 of DQOE01000383.1, forward strand.
AAGGAGGATATCCGATCCGAGTACGGCAACCGGGTCACCCTCATCAAGTCCCTTCAGCAGAGTGACATGACCTACGAGGAGTTCGCCCGGTATCAGCGGGAGAAGATCATCCAAATGGTGATGCAAGGCCAGTTCATCTCGAAGGCGAACATCGTGATTTCCCCCCGGCAGATTGAGGAATATTACGTGGCCAACAAGGACATGTTTCGCTCCGGTGTCGAGATTCGGCTCCGGTTTATTTTTCTGGAAGCCAGGAAACACGGAGGCGCGGAGGGCACCCTGAAGTTGGCCAATGAGATTCACCAAGTCCTGCAGTCGGGCGACTCCTTTGCCGGGGTCGCCTCGGTTTACACCGACCAATACCGGGCATCGGGAGGGCTCAAGCCTGACTGGATCAAGCGGGGCGGCCTGGCCCCGGAGCTGGATCAAGCGGCATTTGCGCTTGGCCAAGGCCAGATGAGCCCCGTCGTGGTGATGCCGCAGGGGTGCTACATATTACGTTGCGAGGAGATGAATCAGGCCAAGCTCGGCACCTTGTCCGAGGTACGCGCGCAGATTGAGCAGACCCTGCTGGATAACGAGCAACAAGCCCGTAAGGACAAATGGTTCGAGCGGCTCAAGCGCAAGTCCTACGTAAGGCAATTTTTGTTTTGATCAAATGCGCCTGGCCAAGCGTCGTAATTACCGGGATGAACTTGAATTGCCCTGACACGGTTGCCACCATGACATTCGCGCGGCGTTGGCGCGTTGCGGCGCTGTGCCTGTTATTGCCGCTCTTGGCGGCGAGCGTGCAGGCCCAAGTGACGGTGACACTTGAGTTGCAAAAGAGCCGGTTTCTGCCGAGGGAATCCATGTCGGCCAAGCTGAAAATCGTCAATTTTTCCGGCCAAACGCTGGTGTTCGGCGAGGACAACCATTGGCTGCAGTTCCAGATCGAGTCAGAAACCGGAGAGGAGATCACCCCCATCACCGACCCCCCACCCGTGAAGGGGCGGTTCACCGTCGAGTCCTCCATCCGCGCAACCAAGGAGGTGGACATAGCGCCGCATTATGCGCTCGAGCGTGCCGGTCGCTACACCCTCACCGCCACGGTGCACATCAAACAATGGGGTAAACAACTCACCGCCAAGCCGGTCAAGTTCGACATCACCAACGGCACCGTACTGTGGGAGCAGATATTCGGGCTGCCGTTGAAGAAGGGCGATCCGCCCGGCCAGCCGAGGCAGGTTCGGCGTTACGTCCTCCAGCAGGCCAAGCACCTCAAGGCGATGAGCCTCTACGCCCGCGTGGACGACGGCCTCGGTGGCAAAGTGCACAGGGTGTTGCCAGTCTGCCCCATGGTGTCGTTCAACAAACCGAAGGCGCAGGTCGGGCCTCAGAGCAACCTGCACGTGCTCTGCCAGACCGGTGCCCGGAAATACAACTACTCAGTGATCGATCCTCAGGGAAAAATCATCACGCGCCGCCACTACCTCATCGCCGGCAACCGCCCGCGACTGGGTTTCAAGGACGGAAAAATCATCGTCGCCGGAGGCTTTCAACTCACCCGGCCCGACGATCTCCCGTCGAACAAAAAGAGCGGCGCGGAGCCGGAGTTGATCGTCCCGGGCAACGAGCCCAAGCCCATCCCCAACATCCGGCCGCCGATTCCGCTCCCGCCCAAGCGCACCGGGAATTGACCCGGCGGTCCGCTGCATGATGAAACCGGGTACGCTCCCATCCACAGCCTTTGCTGCGTTGCTGGCGCTAGGCCAAGCCGGGTGCTGCAGCAGATTCCCATTGGCGAAG
>DQOE01000174.1 GCA_015658765.1 Verrucomicrobiota bacterium
CAGTTGGAGCGATCCGAATTGCATAAGCCCAAGCGCGGCACGCAGCGTACGGCACGCGGCAAATAAATCCGCGACAAAAAAGTGCGCTTGGCCAATCGACAAAATGCCCGCCTTTGTGGAGTCTCCGCCGGTGCATCGCCGGTTGTTTCACATTTTAATTTCGTCTTTTTGTCTGCTACCCGCCTTGGCTGCTGACGAATCGCCCGCGCAATGGCGCAAGGAGCGTCGCCTCATCGATTTGCACCAGCACGTCGGTTCGTCGGAGGCGCTGCTCAAGCGAGCGGTGTCGATCATGAACCTCGCCGGCATCGGCGTTGGCGTCAATCTCAGCGGCGGAACGGTGACTCACAAGAAGGACGAGCTTTCGGCGTTCGAGCAGAACAAGGCGTTGGGTGACCGGCTGCATCCGGGCCGGTTCGCCTATTACATGAATCTCGATTACGCGGGCTGGGATGAGCCGGGCTTCTCCGAGCGCGCCGTTCGTCAGGTCGAGGAGGGTCACCGGCTTGGCGCGGCCGGGCTCAAGGAGTGGAAGCGGCTCGGGCTGTACCTGCGCGACAAGTCGGGGAAGTTGATGAAAATAGACGACCCGAGACTCGACCCGGTGTGGCGGCGCTGTGGCGAGCTTGGCCTACCGGTTTCCATTCACGTGGCCGATCCACGTGCGTTTTGGCTGCCGTTCAACTCTGACAACGAGCGCTGGATCGAGCTGAAAGATCATCGCCCGTGGTGGTTCGGCGACGCCGAGAAATATCCGCCGCGCATGGACTTGCTCAACGCGCTGGATCGCGTCATCGCGCGGCATTCGCTGACCACATTCGTCTGCGTGCATTTCGCCAACAACTCCGAGGACATCGACTGGGTGGACGCCGCGCTCGACCGCAATCCCAACATGATGGCCGACCTCGCCGCGCGCATTCCGGAGATTGGACGCCACGATCCGAAGAAGGTGCACCGGTTATTCCTCAAGCATCAGGATCGCATTCTCTTCGCCACCGACTTTATGGTTTACAGTCGGCTGACCCTCGGCTCCGGCGGCAGCGGCCCGGCACCCACCGACGACGATGCGCTCGGTTTTTACGCCAAGCACTGGCGCTGGCTCGAGACCTGGGACCGGCAGTTCGAGCACATGACGCCGATTCAGGGCGACTGGAAAATCGACGGCATCGGTTTGCCGCCGGAGGTGTTGCGAAAAATTTATTTCGACAACGCCCGCAAACTGCTTGTGCGCCGTCTGCCGTTGCCGCGCCTTATGGCCAAGCGCATCGGGGCCGACTTCGAACTCGACGGCCGGCTCGACGATGCCGCTTGGCCAAGCGCTGCACCGGCGCGGATCGAGTCGCAAATCAACACCGGCGAGGCCAAGCCGGAGATCGCCACCACCGCCCGCGTGCTGTGGTCGGATCAATTTCTCTATATCGGCTACCGCGCCTCGTACACGGAGTTGACCGTCTTCGAGCCGGCCCTGAAAACCGGCGAGCGCCGTGGCTTGTGGGATCGGGATGTCGTCGAGGCGTTCATCGGGCCCGGCTCGGCCGATCCGGTTCGTTACACCGAATACGAAGTGGCCCCGACTGCCGAGAAACTCGATTTGACAATCACACCCGAACTGAAGCCTCCGCATGGGCTTGAGTGGAACAGTGGCTTCGAGGCGGCGACGCACATCGACCGCGAACGAAAAATCTGGACGGCGGAAATGCGCATCCCGCTCAAGTCATTGAGCGAGCAGCCGCCCCGGCCGGGCACGCAGTGGCGGATCAACCTTTACCGGCACGACCGCGCCCACAAAGCGTTCCTCGGCTGGAGCCCATGCGCCAACGGCAGCGCCCACACCCCGGCCAAGTTCGGCCACCTCATCTTCGGCCCATGAGTAATCAAGATCGATCTCCCACGAAAACAACGCACCCCAAAGGCGCGTTCACACTGATCGAGTTGCTGGTGGTGATAGCCATCATTGCAATTTTGGCGGGGATGCTGCTGCCCGCCTTAGCCAAGGCGAAGGAGAAGGGGAAATCGGCGCGATGCCTCAGCAATCAAAGGCAAATTGGGCTCTCAGTCATGATGTATTCTCAGGACTTTGACGATTACCTGCCGTACGGGTACGCCTACACATGGCCGGGGCAAGCCGATCTTTACTGGTGGCAGGATCTCGTGCGGCCCTACATCGATAGCGAAGAGATTTACACCTGCCCGAGCATGAACCCACACATGGAATACACCTACCGCCGACCGCGTGGGTTGCCCAACCCACTCATACGGGATTACATCGCCAACGCGCAAGGCGGTGCTTACGCCGCGAGCGGCAAGCCGAACTGGATCGGTGCCAGAGGACCATTCATCAACAACTATAAAAACCCCAGTCGGCACCTGTCCGATGTGGCCGATGCCTCTGGCACGGTTGCTATTTTTGACGGCTTCCGTGCCGCAGAAATCTGGCGTCTCGAACAGGTCGACGCCTGGCATAATGCCGGGTATGGGGCCGCCTTTGTGGGGAATTCCCCGGAACCCAAAATCCCAACCGGCCATGTCCATAAACGCCACAACAACGGCTTCAACGCGATTTTCACGGACGGCCACGCGAGCCTCATCAAAGACTCAACCCTCGGCATGTGGACCAACCGCTCCGGAGACTAAAGGGA
>DQOE01000029.1 GCA_015658765.1 Verrucomicrobiota bacterium
CCTCAGGCCTTGGCCGGCTCGGCTGGCGTCTCGGGTGCGCGCAACTCGTCCTCGGTCAATTTGCCATCCTTGTTTTTGTCCAGCTTCTTAAGTTCGGCAATAGCGTCCTTGGCTTGCTCCGCGGATGCATTCCTTGCTGGCGCCTCAGCGGCGGGGATTACTTCCGTAGCGGCGGGTGCTTCCACAGGTACTGGCGCTGCTTTGGCAGGTTCTTTCACTTCGGCTGGGGCTGGAGTGGCTTTGGCCCCGGCTTTTGCAGCCTCTGCTTCCGCCGATGCTTTCTCTTGTTTTGCCGCTTTTGCCTCGGCCTCGGCTTTCAGTTTTGCGGCGGTCGCCTCGTAGGCCGCACGGGCCTCGATCATCGGTTGCGTGACCGCGCCGAGCACTGCTTTGATGGAGCGGATGGCGTCGTCGTTGCCGGCGATCGGATATTCGACCAGCGTCGGGTCGGTGTTGGTGTCGACGATGGCGACGATCGGCACGCGCAACCGGCGCGCTTCAGCAAGTGCGTTGTGCTCGCGCTTGATATCAATGATGATAATGGCGTCTGGCTTGGCGCTCAGGTCGCGGATGCCGTTGAGGCGTAGGTGCAGACGCGACAACTCGCGGCGAAGCATCGACTGCTCCTGCATGACAAACTCCGCCATTTTGCCGTCAGACTCCATTGCCTCCAGTTCCAGCATGCGCTTGATGGAGCGCTTGATGGTGTTCAAATTGGTCATCATGCCGCCGAGCCAACGTTCGCAGACGTACGGTTGGCCGGTGGCTTCCGCCGTTTCCCTGATGGTGGCTTGGGCCTGCTTCTTGGTGCCGACGAGGAGCACTTTGCCGCCCTTGGAGACGATTCCCTTGAGGAATTCCGCCGCCGTCTCAATTTGCGACGCCGTTTTCACGAGGTCGATGATGTGGATGCCGTTCCGGGCTTCAAAGATGAATTCCCTCATCTTCGGGTTCCACCTGCGCGTCTGGTGTCCAAAATGCACACCCGCGTCCAACAGTTCTTTTACATTACTCATACTTTGGTTTTCCAATTGTTACCGGCTGAATCCTTTGTACAGCCGTCCCGTGGAAAGACGGGATTTAGTTCGTTGTGGTTAATGCCTCCTCGGGCAGCCAAGCCCAAGGTTGAGTTTTAAAGGCGGTTTCAGTCGGCGTTCGGTCGGGCTTCAAAAGCCCCTTTTCCGCCAAAAAAGGGCGCGCACCATACCAAAACCGTCCCAAGCCGCAACCCCCAATTTTCACTGATTTTCCGCCGCCCCCGCTTGGCCAAGCTGAAGGGCCGCCAAACAATGACTGGCCAAGAGCCGGTTCCGGCCGTAAAAACAGCTCTTTTAAGGAGGCAAACAGCGTTTCATGCTGACAACTTTGGCCAAGGGAAAAAGGCAAACCAGCCGCATCCTCGCGATTGCGGTGCCGGCTGCCTTGTGGCTTGGCCAAATGCTTGGCCAAACGGCCACCCACACCATCCAGCGCGGCGAGACGCTTGGTGTCATCGCCAAAAAATACGGTCTCAGCGCCTCGGCACTCGCCGCCCACAACGGCATCGCCAACCCCAACAAGGTCAAGATCGGCCGGAAACTCATCATCCCGGCCAAGACCGAGACGCTCACTTACACCATCCGAAAGGGCGACACGCTGAGCACGATCGCCAACAAATACAAAACCACCGCAGCGGCGATCGCCAAGGCCAACGGCATCAAAAACCCAAACACCATCAAGCCCGGCCAGAAACTCAAGATTACCAAAGGCACGACCGGCAAACCAACCAAGGCCAAGCCGGCCGCCATCGCCAGTTCGACCCTGCGCGAGATCAACCGGCCGCGCATCCGGCGCAACCGCTGGAAGCACATCGTCGTCCACCACAGCGCCGACAGCAACAACAGCATCCGCGGCATGGAGCATTACCACCGGCGCGACCGCCGAATGGAGAACGGGCTCGCCTACCACTTCGTCATCGGCAACGGCGTCAACACCACCGACGGAAAAATATACGTCTGTGATCGCTGGAAGCGTCAAATCCAAGGAGGCCATATCGGCAGCGCCGCACTCAACGAAATTGCCATCGGGATTTGTCTTGTGGGCAACTTTGAAAAGACGCTTCCCACCGCCAAGCAAAAGTCCAGCCTCAAGGCGCTCGTCTCACGGCTCCGGAGCCGCACCGGCATCCCTTACAACCGGATTTACACGCACCGGCAATTCCACCACCACAAAGAACTCAAGTCGACCATCTGCCCCGGCCGCCGCTTCAACCTCCGGAGCATCCTCAGCACCTGAACCCCTGCCGTGGCTGATCCCGGTTTACAACAGATGCTGCTCCAAGCCACCGAACGAGCCGAGGCGGGTGACTTCGCCCAAGCCGCCGAGTTGTCGCAGCAACTCCTCGCGCAGGACGAGACCAACACCAGCGCGCTGTTTCTGTGCCACCATCTCAACCGCGAGCAATTCGAGCTGTTCGTGTATGCCAACAACGAGCGAGAGGACGAACTCAAGGCCGATTTCGAGGCGTTTGCCACATGGCGGTGTCACCACCGGTGACGCGTTCTGGATGGGTGTGCCGGTGCTATGCCTTGAGGGCGACGCCTACGTTTCACGGCAGGGTGTGCTGCAAAACAAGTGCCTCGGGCTGGAGGCGTTTATCGACCGGGACGAGGGCGAGTTCATCGAGAAGGCGGTGCAGATCAGCAACAACCCCGACATGCTCAAGCAACTTCGGGAAAACCTCCGCGGGATGCTCGAGCGCTCGCCGCTGATGGACTACAACGGCTACGCTCGGGAATTTGGCGGGATGCTGCAACGCTGGTGGGCCAAGCGGTGCGCTGAAGAAAACTGAAGTCCGATCCGCTTGGCCAAGCGGGTGGCCTTAGCTGACCTAGTTGGACTCAAGCCACTCCAGCGCTTGGCCAAGCGCTTCGTCCGGGCTGCACAGGATCATCTCCCCCACCCGCGGCTTGATCTCGACGTTGCCCTTGGCCAACGAGCGCTCGCCGATGCCGATGCGCAGCGGGAAGCCCACCAACTCCGAGTCCTTGAACTTGATCCCCGGCCGCGCGGGGCGGTCGTCGAGGATCACGTCCACGCCCTTGGCCCGCAGCTCGTCGTAAAGCCGATTGGCCAGTGTCATCACTTCCGACTCCGGCTCGACGTCCAGCGCCGTGATGCAAACCTCGTACGGCGCAACCGACGTCGGCCAGATGACGCCGCTCTCGTCGTGGCACTGCTCGATCACCGCCTGCAGCGTGCGCGTCACGCCGATGCCGTAGCAGCCCATGATGCTCGGGATGCTTTTGCCGTTTTCATCGAGGAACGTCGCACCGAGCGCTTCGCTGTATTTGGTGCCCAGCTTGAACACGTGGCCGACCTCGATTGCGCGGCGAATCTTCAGCGGCTGTCCGGTCTCGACGCACAGCTCGCCGGCCTGGACCTGGCGCAAATCCGCCCACTCGCCAACCGCGACATCTCGCTTGATGTTGACGTTGCGCAGGTGGTGGCCGTCGTCGTTCGCGCCGGTAACCATGCCGGAGCCGCCGCGCAAAACCTCGTCGGCGTAAACTGGGATGCCCTCGACACCAACCGCGCCCAGGCTGCCCGGTTGTGCGCCAAGCGCCTTGACGATCTCGGCATCGCCCGCCGCGCGAAACGCTTTCGCACCCAGCGCGCCGCCGAGCTTGGCCTCCTCGAGCTGGTCGTCGCCGCGCAGTAACACGATCACCGGCTTGTCGTCGGCGACGTAAACGAGCGTCTTGATTTGCCGCTCTGCCGCGACGTCGAAGCGCTTGGCCAAGTCGTCGATCGTCTTCACGCCGGGCGTCTCGAATTTCTCCGAGTCGCCGCAGTCGTCCACCGGCGTGGCGGTGGCCGGGCCCTGGCTGGTGGCCTTCTCGATGTTTGCCGCGTAGTCGCCGCTCTCGCAGTACACCACCTCGTTTTCGCCGGTCTCGGCCGGCACCATGAACTCGTGCGAGTGCGC
>DQOE01000376.1 GCA_015658765.1 Verrucomicrobiota bacterium
AATGGTTCCTTGACCTTCACCACCAGGTCGCCCTCGGCAAACAGGGCCTCGTGGTCGTCGATCAACTTGGCGCCGGCCTGCTCGTAATCGGCATCAGGATAGCCAGTGTCCTCGCCGGCGCCGCGCTCCACCAGCACCGTGTGGCCCTGCTGCACCAGTTGATAGGCGACCGATGGCAGCAGGCCGACCCGGTATTCCTGTTTTTTGATCTCCTTGGGGATGGCTATTTTCATCGAGTTGCTGATTGTATTGTGAACCAGCGGGTGACTTAACATTTCCAACCCCGCTTGGCCAAGACTTGGGTCAAAAAAAATCATAAAAAATCGCCGGTTTGCCTTTGACCAGCCCTTGGCCAAGAGATAAGGATATTGCCCCCAAGGAGTGGGTTCGTTCGCGAACACCGCAGAGATGATTATGCTTTTACAGGCTGGGGCACCGGTGGCGGCCCCGAATGAGCTTATTTACGTGTGGACTGAGTCCACGCTGGCAGGCAAATCCATCATTGTTTTTCTGGGAGTGCTGTCGATGTTTGTCTGGTCGGTGATGTTGCAAAAAGTGCTTCAGACTCGGCAGGCGCGCAAGCTGAACAAACTGTTTGTCGATGAGTTTCACCAGCACGAGGGCGTGCTTGTGATCCATGACCGCAACATCCACATTGAGGGCTGCCCGCTGTTCAACGTGTACGACAACGGCTGCAAGGATTTGCTGGGCCGGCTCAAGACCAACGGCACCGAGGGCGAGCTTGGCTCGGAGCAATACGCCACCGTCAAGTCGATGGAACACGTCAAGCGCACCATCGAGAGCGACGTGGCCAAGGAGTCGCTCAAGCTCGAGAGCGGGCTGATCCAGCTTGCGAGCGCCGTGAGCGGTGCGCCGTTCGTCGGGCTGCTGGGCACGGTCTGGGGGGTGATGAGCACCTTCACCAACGTCGCCATGCTGCAGACCGCCAGCCTGCCGGTGATGGCGCCGGGCGTGGCGGCGGCGCTGGGCACGACGGTGGCCGGGCTGCTGGTGGCGATCCCGTCGATGGTCGGCTACAACTGGCTGGTGCACAACCTGCGGGTGTTCACGGTCGAGCTGGACAACTTCGCGCAGGAACTGGCCTCGTGCATGGAAACCGAGTTCCTCAAGGACGAATAAACGGCATGCCCTCGAAAAATTTAGTGCAGGGAGAAAAAGGGTTGCTCTGCCCGAAGTGCAGCCACCTGAACCCCGGCGACCTCAAGCAGTGCGAGTACTGCAACTCGCAACTTTTCGTCAAGTGCAAGAAATGCGGGGCCAAGGTGCAGCGGGTGATCTCCAAATGCCCGGAGTGCCATCACCGGATGCACAAGAGCCCGTTCGGGAAACTCAAGCGGCGGCTGTTCCGCAAATCGCAAAAGCTCACGCTTGCCCAGGCGGCGATCATGATGATCGTGGCGTACGGCGCGTACAAGGTGATCACGATGGCAGCGAGTAAATTTTAGTTCGTCATGCGCCGGTTCTCACAACGCAACCCGCTGGTCACGCTGAGCGACCTCAACGTCACGCCGCTCATCGACCTGGCATTCGTGTTGCTGGTTATTTTCATGATCACCACGCCGCTGCTCGAGCAGGGCTTGTCGCTCGACCTCCCCGGCGGCGGACAGCCGGACAGGCCGCTGGACAGGAACGACATTCGCACCGTCGAGGTGGATCAGTCGGGCGGCTACATGCTCGACAACGAGTCGTTGTCGCTCGGGCAGATTGAACAAAAACTGGTTGCGGATCATCAAAACAATCCGAATATTTTGGTGTACATCCGGGCGGATCACCGTGGGACGTACGGCGCAGTCGCCGCGGTGCTGAACCGCTGCGAGCAAAACGGCATCACGCGGGTTTCCCTGCGGACAGAGCCGGAATAAGCAAGGAGGCAGGAAGAATGGGCAGGTTAAAACGCAGTTGCGTGGTTGGGTCAGTCGTGTTTCACGCGCTGATTCTAGCCATGCTCGTGCTTGGCCCGATGCTCCTGGCCAAGCGTGAGGAGAAGGTGCGGGTGATCGATTTGGTTCCGTCGGAAGTGATCGACAAGCTGCTCGCCCCGGCCGCCCCGGTGGCTCCCCCGCCAGCCCCTGCGCCGCCCAAACCCAAGCAGCCCGAACCAAAAAAAGTCCAGCCCAAGCCGAAACCAAAACCAAAGCCCATCCCTCCCAAGCTGGAAAAAATCACTCCGAAACCCAAGCCGAAACCAAAACCAAAGCCCATCCCCCTCAAGCCGAAAATAAAGGTCAACCTCAACTCGAATGTCCGGAAACCGGATGCTCAAAAAAAAGAGTCGCAAAAGGAAGCGGCCAAACGGCAGGCAGCGCTCAACAAGCTCCAAATCAAGCTCTCCGGCCGCACGTCGGTGAACGTCCCGCTTGGCCGGTATGCCTCGGCCAATTACGAGTCGCTCATCCGCCGCAAATACATGGACGCCACCATCCACCCCGGCGCAATCAGCGGCGATCCGGTCGTGAAAGTGCGCCTGGTCATCGCCCGAAACGGCAGGATCCTCTCGGCCCGGGTCACGGGCAAATCCGGCGTGGCGAGTTGGGATCGCTCGGTGCAAAAGGCGCTCGACCGCGTGAAGTTCATCAAGCCGTTCCCCGAGTCGATGAAAGGCTCGCAACAGACCTTCAACCTAAATTTTAACTCAAGAAGTTTTTCATGAAGAAAGCAACCCTCATCCAATTCCCTGTTTTAGCCGGCCTGTTTTTGGCCGGTCTCGCACTTGGCCAGGCGCAGCGCTCAATCGATGTCGATGTGTTTGACGCCGGCGAGGTCAAGGCCATCCCGGTGACTCTCGAGGGCTTCACCGGCGAAACATTGGCCCTGCTGAAGTTCGATCTGTTCGTGCAGGGCTTCGAGTTCGTGGACAAAGCCAAGGCGCAGTTCACCATCAAGGGCAGCAACGCCGGCAGCATCAACGGCGCGGTGTACGACCATGTGAAGCGCGGGTTCATCCTGAACAAGCGATATCAGGGAGGCAGCCTGCGGCGGCAGGCGCACACGTTCGCGAACAACGCTGTTGAGGCCATCACCGGCTCTCCCGGCATTGGCCTGACCAAGATCGCCTTCCGGCAGTTCCACGGGCGCGACACCGAGATTCACGTCGCCGACTTTGACGGGCATAACTCCAAGCGCTTGACCCACGACAACTCCATCGCCGCTGGGCCGGAATGGACTCCGAATAATGACTCACTCTTTTACTACTCCTACCGCCGGCACAACCCCGACATTTACTCGCACAACGTCCATACCGGTGTGCGCCGCATCGTCGCCCGTTATTCCGGCTCGAACATCAGCCCGGCGGTGTCGCCGGATGGACGCCGTGTGGCGATGGTGCTCAGCAAGGCCGGCAGCCCGGATATTTGGGCGGCCAGCGCCGACGGCACCGGCCTGCGTCGGCTCACCACCACCAAGGAGGCGGAGTCGTCGCCCTGCTGGTCGCCGGACGGACGCTGGATTTGCTTCGTCTCCCGGGCCAGTGGTCGCACGGCTTTGTACAAAATACCGGCAAATGGCGGGGCCATGTCGCGAATCCGCACGGTCGGTGCCTTTAATGCCACCGAGCCGGATTGGTCGCCCGACGGCAAAGCGATCGTCTTCACCACCATGCGGGGGGGCGGGGTGTTCGAGATATGCATCGTCCCGCCCGGCGGCGGAAACGTGGAAGTCCTCGCCACCGGGGAGGACCCCTCGTGGGCGCCCAACTCACGCACGCTCATGTTTACCAGCCGCTCCCGTGGAAAACGTGTTTTATCGGTACTTGACGTGCCTACCAAACGAGTCAAGACTCTGCCGCGCAGCTTTCCGGGCAACTGTACCCAAGCGGCTTGGAGCAAATGAAGCAAGGCAGCTAACCTCAAAAACCATGACTATAGCGAAACAAGTTGGTTTAATTCTGGTAGCCCTCATGGCAGCCACCTCGGCCGGGTGCAAAACCAAGCCCAAGAACATCACCCCCATCCCCGGCGGAAACGCCAGCGTGGCGGGTGCAGGGGGTCTTATCGGCCGGGACACCAGCGGCTCCCTTGGCAGCGGCGGGGATGTCGTCACGGTTGATCAATCCGGCAACATCGGCCTGTCAGGTCTCGAGGAGTTTGAGGACATGCTGATGGATCGCGAAGCCTTGGCGGCCCAAACCGTTTACTTTGAGGTGGATCGCTCTGAAATCCACCCGGACGACCTTGGCAAGGTGGAGGCGGTCGCCGGCATCTTGGCACAAGACGCACAGAACAAGGTGATGATCGAGGGTCACTGCGACGAGCGCGGCACCGAGGAATACAATCGCGCCCTGGGCGAGCGCCGGGCATTGAGCGTCCGCGACGCGCTGGTTGGCTTGGGAGTGAGCGCCGACCGGGTGCGCACGATGAGCCTGGGCGAGGATCGACCCGCCGACACGGGCCTCGATGACGCCGCCTTCGCCCGCAATCGCCGCGGGGAATTCGTGCTGCTCAAGCCCAAGCCGGGCAACTGATTTTTTGAGGGCCGGCGTTCCGCCTTGGAGTTGGCCCTTTACATTCCGCAAAAACAGGCTAGGTTGACGGGCCTTTTTGACAAATTATGACGACTTATCTGAATTTAGCTTTTTCACCTGGGATGCCCGAAATCCTCTTGGTTTTGGCTGTAATCCTGATTTTTTTCGGGGCAAAGAAACTGCCCGAACTGGCCAAGGGCATGGGACAGGGCATCAAGGAATTCAAGAAAGCCACGCGCGACGCCACCGACGAGATGGAACGCGCGATGGATGACCCCCCCGCTTACACCCCCCCGCCCACCCCTAAAATCTCCGAGCAAGCCAGCGGCGATGAGCCTAAAAAAGACGCCTGATCTGCTGGCGTTGAAAGCGACTTGGGTTTGAACGATGTCCACGGAACCCGACGGGCCTCCGGAGCCGGGTCAATCCACTCCCGACAGCCAAGCCAAAGCGTAAAGCTGTGAAGAAGAAGGCAGCCAAGAAGAAGGCAGCTCCTGGGCGCAAAGCTGTGAAGAAGAAGGCAACGCCTGGGCGTAAAGCTGTGAAGAAGAAGGCAGCCAAGAAGAAGGCAGCTCCTGGGCGCAAAGCTGTGAAGAAGAAGGCAGCTAAGAAGCAGCACCCCAAGACCCCTCCAGCACAGAAAACTCCGGAGCAGGAAACTGCTCCCGAAACGAGCAATGCTTCAGGCCAAGCGGACGGGAGTGCCCCCGATTCCGTGGACGATACTTCGCAGCATGATGACCCGTATCATCACGACTACGAACACGACGATCACGATTCCTACGACGCCCATCACGACGAGCACTACCATCACGGGCATGAGGAACACCAGGAGGCAGACCACACCGAGCCAGCGCTGAGTGCGCCCCTACCGGTTCCACGCAGCGGTGGCCCCGACGGCGACGACACGATGCCCGAGCTGGACGAAAACGGC
>DQOE01000194.1 GCA_015658765.1 Verrucomicrobiota bacterium
CCGTTGTCGCTGCAATACCAAAGCACCGTGTTGTCGGCGACGCCGAGTCTGCGGATGCCTTTTCGCAGTTCGCCCAACGCGGCGTCCATCGCCGTGATCTCGCCGTAAAAATGGGCCGCGCCGTCCGGCTGATCAGCGTACATTTTTTTGTATTTATCGACCGCGACGTGCGGGCTGTGGGGATTGCCGAACCATATCACCGCGAGGAAAGGTTTGTCGCTCTTGGCCGCCTTGCCGATCCAGTCCAGCGCCAAGTCGGTCGTGACGTGCGAGCTTTCGCCGTCGGTCTCGATCACCTGCCCGTTGTGGCTGAAGAGCGGGCTGTTCTCGTAAAAATTCGGACTCGAAAACCAGTCGTCGAACCCGCTGTTGCCCGGGCTGGCCGCGCCGTCGGCGCGCATCGAGCCGATGTGCCACTTGCCAAAATGCGCCGTCGTGTAGCCGGCTTTTTTGAGCGCCTCGGCGACGGTGATCTCCTGCGGCCGCAGCGTGTGGCCCCACGCGAAGCAGCCGAAGCGGTTCGGGTTGCGCCCGGTCATCACGCTGCCGCGTGTCGGCGAACAGACGGCCGCCGCCGAGTAGAACCGATCGAACCGCAGGCCGGTTCGCGCCATCTCATCCATCACCGGCGTCTTGAGGATCGGATGTCCGTTGTAGCCGGTGTCACCCCAGCCCTGATCGTCGGCCATGCAGAGAATGAAGTTCGGCCGCTCGGCCAACGGCTTGGCCAAGGCAACCACCGCGAACACGATTAGAATGAAAGTACGTTTCATGAGAAATTCCCCAACACGGGTTCGGCGGAAAGACTTGCTGCCAAGCGGCAAATAGTCGAGCGCCGCTTTGGCCTTGTGCGGCGGGGCGCTTGGAGGGATGCTTACAGCACTTAATCATCACGATGAAAACCAGAATTTTTCACTGCATTGTTGTGCTTGGCTTTGGCCTCGCGCTTGGCCAGGCGGCCGATCCGACCCAAGACCGGGTGGCCAAGGGCGTCGCCGCCGAGTTGCCGTCGCTTGTTTCGCTGTACAAACATTTTCACGCCAACCCGGAGCTGTCGTTCATGGAGGCCGAGACGGCCAAGCGCCTGGCCGCCGAGTTGCGCGATGCCGGGTTGAAGGTCACCACCGGTGTCGGCGGGCACGGACTCGTCGGCGTGCTCAAGAACGGTGACGGCCCGACGCTGCTGATCCGCGCCGACATGGACGCCTTGCCGGTGCAGGAGGAAACCGGCCTGCCGCACGCCAGCACCAAGCAGATGGCCGACGACTTGGGCAACACGGTTTACACCATGCACGCCTGCGGGCACGACGTGCACATGACGAGCTTCGTCGGCACGGCGCGGCTGCTGGGCCAACTGCGCGACCGGTGGAGCGGCACGCTGGTGATGATCGGCCAGCCGGCGGAGGAGCGCGGCGCCGGCGCGCGCGCGATGCTCGAGGACGGGTTGTTTAAGCGGTTCCCAGTGCCGGACTACTGCATCGCCCTGCACGTGGCGTCTGACCAGCCGGCCGGCACGATCGGCTACAATTCCGGCTACGTGTACGCCAACGTCGACTCGGTGGACATCACCGTGCGCGGGCAGGGCGGCCACGGCTCGCAGCCGCAGGCGTCGAAGGACCCGATCGTGCTTGCGTCGCAGATCATCATCGCGCTGCAGACGATTGTCAGCCGCGAGGTGCATCCGCGAGAGCCGGCGGTCGTCACTGTCGGATCGATCCACGGCGGCACCAAGCACAACATCATTCCCAACGAGGTGAAGCTGCAACTGACCGTGCGCTCGTACACCGACAAGGTTCGCAACCAGATTATCGCCGCGATCAGGCGCATCAGCCTCGGCACCGCGCAGGCCGCCGGCGTGGCCAAGGACCGGCTGCCGGTCGTGACCGTGAAGGACGAGTTCACGCCGTCGGCCTACAACGAACCCGCCTTGGCCAAGCGCGTTACCGACACGATGGCCGACTGGCTCGGCAGGGGCACGCTCATCAAGCGGCAGCCGACGATGGGTGGCGAGGACTTTGGCATGTACGGACGCACCGAGCACAAGATACCGATCTTCATGTTTGCGCTGGGCACCGTGTCGAGCGACCTCCTCAAGCGCTTCCGCGCCGCCGGCAAACCGCTGCCGATGGTGCACTCGAGCACCTATGCGCCGGACATCGAGCCGAGCCTGCGCACCGGCGTCACCGCCACCACCGCCGCGGCCCTCGATTTGCTCGCAGCGCCGTAACTGAACGGTTTAATTTAAATCAATTTACGGCTTGTATATTTTCGTCCTTCTTTCCATAATCTTTTCTCCTAACCATCTGTCAGTTAAGCATTTGTTGCCATGAACGATATTTTCATCAGTTACGCGCATCTGGACGACGAGTCCCTCGATGAAGATCAAAAGGGCTGGATCTCACCCTTTGATTTCAGCTAAAAAAAGCTTGCACACCGCTGGCGGCTGGCTATAGTCCACCTACTGTTTCCAACAATGAAAGGAACATTATCATGAAAAAAATAATCGCATTATTCGCAATGGCCGCTGTGGTGGTCGGAGTCCAGGCTGCCGAGGTGAACCTGAAAGTGGACGGAATGGTCTGCTCGATCGGTTGTGTCAGCAAGGTCAAGCAGAGCCTGACCGCGCTCAAGGGAGTCGATATCAAGGGCACTAAGTTTGCTCTCGGCAAGCAGCTCGGCGAGGTGAAGGTCTCATTCTGTGACAAGACCACTTCGAAGAAAAAGATCCTGCAGGCCATCAAGAAGGCCGGTTACAAAAAAGTAGCTGTGGTTCCCCAAAAGAAGGCCAAAGGTAAAGCCAAGACCAAGAAGAAGGCTTAACTTTTCTAAGTTTTTTCAATCGGCGCTCCCTTTTGGGTGCGCCGATTTTTTTGTGCTCCTTCCGCTTGGCCAAGCGCTTGGATTTTTCTTTGCAACAGCGAGCGGTTACCGTTTGCTGTTGCGCGAAGGCCGGCCAGGCGCTTGGTCAAGCGAACCTTGAATTCTTATGAGTACCCTATTGATTGCTCTGCTCGCCGGTGTCGGATTCGTCGTCGCCTACCACACGTACGGCCGTTGGCTGGGCAGCAAGATTTTTCGGCTCTCCGCCGACGCCGTCTGCCCCAGTGAACGCCTAGAGGATGGTGTGGACTACGTGCCGACGAGCAAATCGGTGGTCTTCGGGCATCACTTCACTTCAATCGCAGGCACCGGCCCGATCGTCGGCCCGGCGATCGCTATCATGTGGGGCTGGGTGCCGGCACTGTTGTGGGTGGTGCTCGGCTCAATTTTCATTGGCGCGGTGCACGACTTTGGCGCGCTCGTCGTCAGCCTGCGCAACAACGGCCAAACCGTCGGCGACATCGCTGGACGCGTGCTCAACAAGCGTGTTCGACTGCTGTTCCTGTTTACCTTGTTCATGGCGCTGACGGTTGTGCTGGCTATCTTCGGTCTGGTGATCGCCGCCGTGTTCAAGCAGTACCCGGCCGCCATTTTTCCGTGCGTGGTGCAGATTCCCATCGCCGTGGCCATCGGCGTGCTGCTGCATCGCAAGGGGGTGGGCCTGTTGGTGCCGTCGCTCGTTGCGTTGGGCGTCATGTATCTCACGGTCGTTTTCGGCAACGGCGGTGCGCTTGGCTCTTTCAACTCCGCGCTCGCC
>DQOE01000145.1 GCA_015658765.1 Verrucomicrobiota bacterium
GAGCCCGCCCGGCTTGAGCCAGCCGCGCAGGGCCTGCACGTAGTCGCTGCGCCGCGTCGGCGGGATGGCGCAAAACAGCGTGTGCTCGAACACGATATCGAATGGCTGATGCGGCTCGTCGCTCAAAAAATCGACGACGCGGTAGTCGATTGCCAGCCCCTCCTCGTCGGCCAGGCGCTTGGCCAGGGGAACGGAGCTTGGGGCGAGATCAAGCCCGGTAACTGACCAGCCGGCCTTGGCCAGGGTGCGGGCGTCGTGGCCGCGGCCACAGCCGGGGACGAGCGCCTGGCCGGGCGGCAGTGCCGGGTTCGCGGCCAAGTAATCGACCAAACCGGGCGATGCCTCGCCGTGATCCCAAAAGGTGTCGTTGGCCTGATAGAGGGCTTCCCAGTCTCTGTCCTCGTTGATTTGCATTGACGCCACGCCCGAAGGCGTTAGGAACTTGGCCGGTTTTTTTGAAAGAAGCAATTGCCGGCTGGGGGTTCTCACGCTTGGCCGGGTGTTTGGAAGTTTTTTTTGGAAGTTGATGATTATTTTATCGGGAATCCAGCCGTCGGGGACGCTGCATGTCGGCAACTACTTCGGCATGATGAGTCCGGCGATCGAGCTGCAGGAGCAGGGCGAGGCGTATTATTTCATCGCGAACTATCACTCGATGACGTCGGTGTTCGACGCCGACGAACGGCGCAAAAACACGCTCGACGTTGCGCTGGATTTTCTCGCGTGCGGGCTCGATCCAGCCAAGTCAGTGTTCTTTCGCCAAAGCGATGTGCCGGAGGTGTGCGAGCTGACTTGGCTGCTGACGACGCTCACGCCGATGGGGCTGCTCGAGCGTTGCCACAGCTACAAGGACAAACTGGCCAAGGGTCTCTCCCCGAACCACGGGCTGTTCGCCTATCCGGTGTTGATGGCGGCGGATATTTTAATTTACGACTCGAACGTCGTGCCGGTCGGCCGCGACCAAAAACAGCACGTCGAGGTGACGCGCGACATCGCGATCAAGTTCAACCAGGCCTACGGCGAGACCTTTGTCATTCCCGAGCCGAAGATTCGTGACTCGGTGGCGGTGGTGACCGGCACGGACGGCCAAAAAATGAGCAAGAGCTACAGCAACACGATCGACATTTTCGGCGACGAAAAGGCGCTACGCAAAACCATCATGCGCCTCGTTATGGATAGCCGACCGCCGCAGGAACCCAAGCCGGATGCTGACAAAAACATCGCCGTGCAGCTTTTGCGCCTAGTCGCGCCGGAAGACGTGGCCGGTGACTGGGAGGAGCGCCTGCGTGCCGGTGGGCTTGGCTACGGCGACCTGAAAAAGGCGCTGTTCGAGCATTATTGGGAATACTTTGCGGAAGCGCGGGCCAAGCGGGCTGAGTTGGAAAGCAATCTGGACCACGTCAACCAAGTCCTGAGGGACGGTGCCGATAAAGCCCGCGCCCGGGCAACCATCGTCCTCGACCGCGCCCGCAAAAACTGCGGCTTGGCCTGATCAAAGCCAGATTCCGAGCGCCTTCAGCAGGTAGAAGATCGTGATGGCGAAGCTGGCGACGATCACAAGCGCCTCGATGACGAGTTGAGCCACCGGTGGCAGGCCAATCGCGGCTTGGCCACTTTTTTGGACGACCGGTTTACCCGCTTGGCCAAGCGTGCCGAGCATTAGGCCGCCGGTCAGCATCACTATCTGCATGCAGACGAACACCATCAGCCAGGCAAACGCCTTGTCCATGAAGCCGTACGAATGCAGCCCGATGCCGAGCATGTTCGTGCCGAAGAAGGACCAGGCAGTGACGGCGTTGCCGAAGATCGCCATGGCGACGAGCCCGCGCTCGCGGATTATCCCACCCCAACGCGCGTGCAGGATGGCGGCGTTCCAAATGACAATCATCAGCGCGCCGTTTTCCTTCGGATCCCATCCCCAGAAACGGCCCCACGACTGATCGGCCCAAATGCCGCCAAGCACCGTACCGACGAAACTGAACAGCGTCGCAAAACAGACGATGCCATAGATCATCTTGGTGAGGGATGAGCGATTCGTCTTGTCGAACGGCACCTTGTTGGCGACAAAATCGCGCACCACATAAACGATCGCGAGGAAGCCGGCGACGAAGGTGGCGGCGTAGCCGATGGTGATGATCACCACATGTGTTGCGAGCCAGAAATTGGTGTCGAGCACGGCTTGCAGCATCTCCATCGTGTCGCCGCTCAGCGAGAGTCCGCCGGCGACGAGCAGCGTGACGAAGCCCACCGAGCTGGCGACGACGTTGCCGATACCGTCCCGATAGATGCGTTCCAAAATCAGCCCGAGAATCACCGCGCCCCAGCCGACGAACACCGCAGCCGAGTAAAGGTTGGTCACCGGCGGACGGCCTTCAAGCCACATGCGGAAAATCAACCCGGACGTGTGGATAACTGCGGCAAGAGCGATCAGGTAATAGGCGGTTTGGTTTGGCCATTTTGCCAGGGTGAGCCAGCCGCCGCAGGCCAGCAGGAAGGCGAGTACGTAGAGGATTTCGCACTTGTAAAACGGGTCGAAGTTGTTGAAGGCGAACTCCTTGCCAGTCTTGCTGAGTTCGATGGTGAAGCCATTGTTCTTGAGGTAATCTTGATACTCCCGGAGCTTGTTGTTGAAGGTTTCGCCTTCCTCTTTTGCGTAGGCCGAAATCATGCCAGCGTAGGCTTTTGTTGCCGGATGAAACTGAATTTTCCAGTCGCTCTCGGCTGAGGCTGCTGTGCTGATGCTACTCAGAAGATTAGTGCTGAGAGATTGCCAGGACGTGTCGACCGGGATGATTCGTGGCCAAAACATCACACCGCTCCGGTCGCCGTCCCGTATGCTGGGATCGATCAGCGTTTCGATTAATCCTGAAAACTGATGATGGTCATCCTCGTTGTGTTCAGCATTGGTTTCGTGTGCTCGAACGGCGGCCATGCCGGTCGGGAAAATGGTTTCAAGTTGGGTAAGTTCACTGTCGAAGTCCGCCGAGTGTTGCGGTCGGAAGCTCTTGGACAAGCGCTGGTAAATCAACAGTGAGTCGGCGACGGCCTTGAGCGATTTCTCGTAGGGCGTGCGCAGAGAGGCGTCCTTGGAGTGGATGCGCCCGCTCTCCCGGGCCAGGCGTTCGAAATTGTTGCCAGCGGTGATGTCGTTGACCGAGAAATGTTTTTCGTCCTTGGGCAATCGGAGGTTGTCCTTGATTTCCTCGTTGTCGATGCGGAACACCGGCCGGGTGAGGGCCACATTCGGCTTGGCCGCCAGCTCGAGCAGCCATTCGATCGCCGGGATGGTTTTCACCTCGCCGCCGTTTCGGGCGTAGCGCCCCGTGGACTTGTGGCGGATGACCTGCATGGCGTTGCGTGCGGTGGAGTCGATCGGCTGAATGCGTCCGTCGAGCAGCACCGGTAGTTGGCCGAAGCCGTAAATATCTGGCTGTTCGCTAGCGACTTTTGGTATGCGCACCAACCCCATCAAGGCCCACAAGGCCACGACCACGACGACAACGACCGGGACGGACAGTTTTTTCATACGGCAGCCTTTCGTTTTCTGTTGAACGAAAACAGGTGTGTCAAAAACTGAATGAGCAGCCCAAGGCCGACCAGCGCACAGGAGATATACGGCGTCACCCAGCCGGGGTTTCGCACGACCTGCAGGACGGTTGCCCGATCATTTTCCGGGTCGAAGCTGGCCTGAAAGTAAGTCTTCCCGTGGGTGCGGAGTGGGTGGTTCATCCAGATGTTCACCTCGCGTTCAGCCCCGGTGGCACGGTCCCGCAAGATAACCAGGCTGGAGAAGTTCCGCGCCTTTTCCGTCCCCTGAAACTTGTCGTGCTTAAAATCGATCAATTCGATGTCGTACGGCGTATAGTAGCGCTTGAAGCGCAGGGCCAACTCGTATAGTCGCCCATCGTGCTCGAAGGTCTGCTCGGGAATTGGTTGGCGAAGTGCGCCGAACAGCGCAGAGACCATCCACTCACCGAGGTCGGCGCCGTCGGTGGATCGCAGCTTGATATACGCGCCGGGGAAGTTGACCTCCTCGAGCGAGGTGACCGATTCCTTGTCGATCGCTGCCAACTCGAGTCCCTTGCCGCGCATGGCATTGTTTGGCTGCTCTTGGCCAAGCTGGACAAGGTCGGAGTTCGTAAAGTAGTCCAGCACGGTTATCTCAAATGGCAGGCTCCCGGCCCGGTAGGTTTTATTCTTGCCGAGCACCTCCGCCGGGATGGCGGCGACGGTGTCCGTGTTCGGCTTGCTTTTGTCGATGATCACCAGTTCACACTCGTTGCCACTGATGGAGTAGCCCTTGGTCTGGCCCTCCTCGAGTCGGAGGTTGCTTTCGACCTGAAACTTGTCGGTGACCAATTGGCC
>DQOE01000259.1 GCA_015658765.1 Verrucomicrobiota bacterium
ACCACAAAAATGCGGCCGCAAAGTTTCTGCGCACTCTCGCTGGCATCGGGCTTGATGTAGCGCTTGTAAACATCGCGCGTGATCATGCCGCTGAATGTGGACATGTACGCCGCCCCGGTACTCTGCATCGCCGCCAGCGCGCACACCGCCAGCAGCGCCACAAGCCAAGGCGTGCTTTCGGAGAGAAGATTGATCAACTCCGGAACCAGCGTCTTGTCGTTCACGCCGGTGAATGTTCCGTTCGAACTCAAGATCCATCCCGCCACGCCCTGGAAAATGGTGAACGTGAACAGGATAAGCCCGATGACCAGCGACGAGGCAACCACCTGCTGCCAGCGGAACGCCCGGCTCGTCTTGTTCGCGAAGGCCCACATCGAGAATGCCGGTGATGCCTGGATTCCCATCAGTGCAAACATGTATGTCATGCACATGATCCCCGTCCACGGCCCGCCCTGCGACTTGCCCCCTTCCGACACCATCTGGATTGATCCCGGCAATGCCACATAGTGCGAGTGTCCCGCCGGTGTCAGGTTTTCGCCCTTGGCCAAGTCAGCGGAGACGAACGACTGCATCCCCTCGACGAACTCACCCCAACCGCCGATCTTGACGATCGCAACAATCCCGATCGCAACAATGCCAACCGCCAGCAAAACACACTGGGCACAATCAACGTACGCCACCGAGCGCAACCCTCCCGACGCAACGTAAACCACCACCACCGCCGTCAACGCGTACATGCCGAGATTCACGCTCACCCAATGGTCTGTCAGGATGTTGAACAGGCTGCCGGAAGCCTTCAACTGCACGCCGAGGTACGGCACGCTGAACAGGAACGCCACGATCACAGTGAGAATGCGGATGGCGTTGCCGCCAAAAATATCCGAGTACATCTCGCCCGGCGTCACATAGCGAAACGCCTGGCCAAGCACCCATTGCCTCCGCAAAAACAACACGCCGGTGAGAGGGATCGTCAGCGCATAAAACGAGGCGAAGGCATACGGCAAACCGTCGGTGAAAATCTTCCCCGGATGACCGACGAACGTCCACCCGCTGAAACTCGTCGCCGTTGCCGCCAGGATAAACACCCAGACGCTAATCTGACGGCCGGCAATGAAATAATCCGAGGACGACTTGGCTCCAAAAAAGCCCTTGATTCCCCAAAAAAGACAATAAGCCCAATACAGGCCCACGAACGCAAATAGCCAGGTGATTGTTGAATCCATAATCCGGTCAGGTTGTCAGGTGGGCGACTCAATAGCAGAGGCCGCCCGCAGAAACAAGCATCGGCCCGTTCACTCGCCGATCAATTCCCTGAGTTGGCTCACCGGCACGCAGTGCTTGAAGACCATTTGCAAGTTCTTCTGCTCACCGTCTTTCTCGGTGTAATAAAGCGACTCGGTGCTGGTGGCGATACCGACAACCTCGCCTGTTTCGTTGAACACCGGCCCGCCGCTTGACCCCCGGCCGAAGTCCGCCGTGATCGACATCGCCGACACTTGTTTCCTGTCGCGTTGCATCATGAAATACCGTGCGATACGCCCCTCGGTCAGCGTGTAAAAGCGTTGGTTCGGGTGACTGATCAAATCCACCTTGGCCCCGACCGGCGCCGCTTGGCCAAGCGCAACCGGCTTCACCCCGGTCTTGGGAATCCGCAACACCGCCAAGTCAAAACGCTCACTCGCCGCAACCACGGCCTCGACCATGAACACCCGACCGTCAAACAACCGCACCGCCAAGCTCGATCGCTCCGGTTGGTTGACCACGTGATAATTCGTCACCACCATGTCTTCCGCGATCAGGAACCCGCTCGCCGGGGCCACGTGCCAGCGTGTGCAACTTTTGCACTTGTAAACTCCACCCACCACCGCGATCGCCTTTTGCGCATCCGCCGCCCGGGCACCCTTCCCCGCCGGCAACTTCAGACTGAGCCTCGGCTCTTTCTTCAACTGCTCAATCAGCGACTCCATCGAGACTGGCTCACCGGAATCCATCATCCTCGTCGCCTCGCGAGTCATCTGGCCAATGATCGCCCGGTCATTGATCACCGCCGGTTTCGTCCCGCCGGTCGACCGAACCGCGCCCGGCTTCATACTTGTGCAACCGGCAACCCCCAATGCCAAAAACAAGCTGCACCATTGGGCTAAATCCATTTTCACAGCGGCAATGTACGTCATTCGCGGCTTGGCAGCGAGCGCTTCATAACCTCAAATGGTCACCCCTAGTGGAACTGCCCAAATACATCCGAGAAACCCCGCAAGGCGTGACGCTGGCCATCCGCGTCCAGCCACGCTCCTCGCGCGATGAATTCATCGCCGACCCCAATGCCGACCAACTCAAAGTCCGCATCACCGCTCCACCCGTGGACTCCGCCGCCAACAATGCGCTGCCCAAGTTCATCGCCAAGTCACTCGGCATCCCACCAAGCGCCGTGTCCCTCATCCGCGGCGAAAAAAGCCGAAACAAAACCCTGCTCATCACAGGCACCGACGCTCAAGCTGTTACTGAAAAACTCCGCGCCCAAAAATAGCTTGCGAGCGCACGTGCGCCTTGCTAGCTTCGCGTAATTGATTCTGCGAAATTAAGAACCGTTCTGCTCACTGGATTTCTGGCACTCACGGCCGGCTGCCAACTCACCCTTAGCTCCAATTTCGGGAACGACAACGTGGCAACTTCTAACATCTATATTGTCGCGTTCCAACTCACAGATGCTTCCGACCCGGACAATCCCGTGGTACTCACCACTCCCAAAATCACCGTCATCGCCGAACAGGAGGCGAGCATGAGTATCGGCGAACCAAACAAGCAATTTATTGAGATCGAAGTTGTGATCAACGAAGGCGAGCCAACCATTGGCACCACAGAATTCAGCATCATAAAAGGCGACCGCCGTGCCTCGGGGAAAATCGTGGCTCTCGTCGGCCAAGCCGCTGAACTGCAAACCGGCGGCTTCCGCATAAAAGTACTCATCGAGCCGCAATCCGCCAATCGTGAGTGACGACGCAACTGACGGACAAAAAGGCGGCTGGCGCGTCTGGGTGGACACTGGCGGCACGTTCACCGACTGCCTCGCCGCTGACCCGCACGAGCGCACCCATCGCTTCAAGGTTCTCTCCAGCAGTTGCCTTCGGGGCACGCTCACGGCCATCGACTCGCCGACCGAGATCGCGATCAAGTTGCCCCAGCCGCTCATCGCCGGCTTCGCGCTTGGTCAACAATTCCGGCTCCTTGGCCAAGCCGGGGAGCCGATAAAAATCACCGGTCACGACTCGCCGAGCCAACTCCGCCTGGCCAAGCCGCTGCCCGGCGGCACGCCGCATGGCCAGGCGATCGAGATCGCCTTCGACGTCGAGGCCCCGATTCTCGCGGC
>DQOE01000023.1 GCA_015658765.1 Verrucomicrobiota bacterium
AGCCGCAGCACCAGCCACGGGATGAAAAACAACAACATCGCGCCCAGCTTGAACGCCCCCATCAGAAGGTATATGGTCAATCTCGCGTCGTATTTAAACTGCAACATATTGTTTCCTGTAATCCCGAGGAACTTGGCGTGAAGGCCGATGACAAACTCATCCGCAACCATCATCGACAGAAACCACAACAGGAGGAAGCCAAACGACACCAAAAAACCCCGGAAACAAAACTGCTCCGCCGCCCGACAGCACTCATTTGAAGAATCAGACATGAGCAAACGCTACGCCCTGCCCAAGCGCTTGCAAGGGGAAAAGCGATGCTCGACCTGAAAGCCAAAGGCTACGAGTCGTTGGCAGCGAGTATCGTCGCGCGCTTCAACTAGCATCCGGAAGCCCACCGCTTGGCCAAGCGGTGAGTACGATGCACTGGTGAGGTTGTGTGGCGTTGTTGGGCCGTCAAATCGTCAACGGCCGGCCGCGCTATAATCTCGACCCGCGCCTGCCCGATTTTGTGCGGAAGCAGTTGATGTAAATCACGTGTGATGTCACGATGTGTGGGATGCGGTTTTGGATTGGCATTTTGATTTTGCTGCTGGCGGGCACGACACAAGCCGCCAGCGGCGATGCGGTACTCGCGCTTTTTAAAAGCCGCTGCGTCAAGTGCCACGGCAAAGGTGGCAAGGTGAAGGGGAAGCTGAATCTGCTGGAAATTAAAACGGCGACGCAGCTCACGGGGGACTTGGAGCGGTTGCAGACGATTCTCGAGGTGCTGGACGCAAGCGAGATGCCGCCGGAAAAGGAGCCGCCCCTAAAGCCTGAAACGCGCGCGGCGGCGGTGGCCGACCTCCAAAAACTCATGCGCGAGGCCACGGCTGGGGCTGACTTCGCGCCCACGCCTATTCGGCGTATGAACCGTTTGCAGTATAATAATGCGGTGCAGGATTTGTTCGGGCTCAAGGTTTCGGTTTTTCCGCTGCCGGAAAAAATGATGCGCGATCGGTCGGGTTATTTTGCCAAGGCGTTGGGGCCGCGGAAAAAAATGCCTAAAAGTGTGACGGTGAGCAGCCGGCCCTTGGGGAAATCCGGCCTCATAGAGCCTCGGCTGGCGGGGGTGGGGCCGTTCCCGCAGGATCCGCGCGCGGAGCACGGGTTTGACAATCGCGGCGATCATCTTTCGTTGTCGCCGTTTTTGTTGGAGGCATTTTTCAAGCTCAGCCGCCGCATTGTGCAGAGCCCGAATTTCGACGGGAGCACGGTGGGGATTTGGCGGGAATTTTTTGTCGCACCGGCGGCGGATGATGTGAAGGACGCGGTGCGTGCGCGGTTGCGCAAATTTATGACGCGCGCTTTTCGCCGACCCGTGCCGGAGGCGTTGCTCAATCGCTACACGGAGCACGTGCACCGGCAAATCGATTCGGGCGTGGGCTTCACCGACGCAATGAAGGAAGCGGCCTCGGCGGTCTTGTCTTCACCACGGTTTTTGTATCTGTACGACCGGCCAGCGGCCGCGGACAAAACAGAGCCGCTGGATGGCTACGATCTCGCCTCGCGGTTGTCTTTCTTTTTGTGGAGCAGCATTCCGGATGACGCATTGCTGCGGCTCGCGGGCAACGGCGAACTGGCCAAGCCGGCGGTGCGCGCGGCGCAGGTGAATCGGATGCTCGCCAGCCCGAAGCTCAAACGCTTTTGCGACAGCTTCCCGTCACAGTGGCTGCAGCTCGACCGCATTGTGTCCGCCGTGCCGGATGAAAATAAATTCAAGGATTTCTTTTACGCGGCACCCAACTATCGCACCACGATGGATATGATGATGGAGCCGTTGCTCTTGTTTGAAACGGTGCTCATCGAGAACCGGTCGATTTTGGAATTCATTGATTCGAAATACGCCTATCGTTCCGGCCGTTTGCGCAAATGGTATGGCGATACGCCGGCGGGGAAAATCGGCGGGCCGGTGACGATGCAGTTCACGCGCCAGCCCGTAACCGATCGACGACAGGGCGGCGTGATAACGACCGCGGCGGTGATGACGATGACTTCCGGCCCGGATGAAACCAAGCCCATCACGCGCGGCGCGTGGATTGCCGGCGTGATTTTCAACGCGCCGCCCGAGCCGCCACCCGCCGATGTGCCGCCGCTGGAGAAACCCAGGGCGGCGGATAAAAAACTGACAATGCGCGAACGCTTCGCCGTGCATCGCGAACGCGCCGATTGCGCCGGTTGCCATTCCAAACTCGATCCGCTCGGCTTCGCACTGGAGAATTTTGATCCCGTCGGTCGCTGGCGCGATGGCTACGAAAACGGCCGCGCGGTGGACGCCTCGGGCGTGCTCTTTCGCAAGCATTCTTTCAAAAACGTGGTGGAATTTAAGGACGCCATCCTCGCCGAGAAAGACCGCTTCACCCGCGCCTTTGCCGGCCACATGCTTTCCTACGCGCTGGGCCGCGGCCTCACGCCCGCCGATGCGCCCGCGCTGGATCGCATCTCCGCCAAGACCATCGCCGATGGTTATCGTCTGCAAACGCTCCTGCACGAGGTGGTGCAAAGCGCACCATTCATCAACAAGCCGCGCCAAAAAAAAGCCTCGCCAGAACCACCAAAAAACAGTATCAAAACAACACGATGACGCACACATCACGACGCGCATTTCTGCACGGACTCGGCGGAGCCGCCTTGAGCTTGCCGTGGCTGGAAAGTCTCGGGCTGGCGGCGGCCAATCAAAAGCCCGCCCAACGCGCCGCGTTTTTTTATGTGCCCATCGGCGTGGTGCGGCGCGGCTTTTTCCCCGGCGAAGCCAACGGCCCTATCCCAAAATTTACCTCGGACCGCAAAGCGCTCGGCAATAGCGCGCGCATTTCCGTTGGCGTGCATCCGCTCACGCTCACGCCCACGTTGCAGCCGTTGGAAAAAGTGAAGGACAAAGTCACCCTCATCACCGGGATGGACCGCACCTTCCAGCCCGGCACCGATGTACACGCGCAATGCGCCTCGTGTTTCCTCACCAGCGCCGGCACGTTCACGGTGAAGCAATCGCCTTACCCGCAGGCGCGCACGCTCGATCACATCCTCGCCGAGCAACTGGGCACGAACACGCCCTTCCGCACGTTGGAATTTAGCAGCAACAGCCACAAGGACAATAAGGAATCAATTCATTTCGATAACGTCTCGTGGTACGGCACCGGCCACGTGGCGCCGAGTATGCGCGACCCGCGCAAGGCGTACCGGCAGTTGTTTGGCACGCACGAATTGCAGGCGTATCGTAACATCACCGACCTCGTGCTGGAAGACGCCCGCTCACTCAAACGCCAACTCGGCCACGCGGATCAGCAGAAGCTCAGCGAATATTTTGACTCCATTCGTTCCATCGAAAAACAGGTCGACCGCCTTGAGCGAATGAAAAGCGAGCTGACAAAAGTAAACCTCGCCGAACCGGCCGAGGCCCATTTGCCGCGCGGCGAATACATCCGCGTGATGGGCGACCTCATGGTCGTCGCCCTGCAAACCGGCCTCACCAACGTGGCCACCTTTATGGTCGGCCCCGAGCGCTGGAACACGCCCTACCTTTTCGAAAGCCTCTTCGACAAACCGCGCAGTCACCACGAGATGTCCCACAACCAAGGCAAGCACATCAAGGACCTGCTCAAGGTCGACCGCTTTCACGTCGCGCAGTTTGCCTATCTCGTTGAGAAGATGGAAAAAATAAAAGAAGCCAACGGCACCTCGCTGTTGGACAACACCATTTTCACCTACGGCTCCGGCCTCGGCGATGGCGCCACGCATCAGTACAGCGCGTTGCCCATCGTGGTGGCCGGTTCCGGCGGCGGCAAACTCATCACCGGCAAGCACCTCAACCTCACCGAAACCTCCGGCCCCGTGCCAAAGAAAAACGGCAAATACGTACAGCCCAAACAAGGCCGCCCCCTCGCCAACCTCTGGCTCACCCAAGCAAAAGCCCTCGGCCTAAAACTAAACCGATTCGCCGAAAGCACCGGCGAGGTGAAGCAGTTGCTCGCTTAGCGGTTAAAGCACGCTCTCCAAGCCAGCCCGATGATAATCAGGCCCAAGCCGGTCAGCCAGATTTCCCAGTCCACAAAGAACGCTAGGGTAAGGCACGCGGCCAAGCCGAGGTACGCCGGCCAAATCGGATACAACCGCTCCCCGGGTTTCATCCGAATCGCGCAGAGATTGGTGATCGCGTAGTACACCAGCACCGTGAACGCGCTGAAGCTCCAAGTCAGTTTCACGTCGCCGACGCACACCAACCCCGCAATCACCACCGCCACCACCACCGTGGCCACCGCGGGCACACTGGTTGATTCGCTGATGCGCGCGGTCGCCTTCGGCAAATCACCGCGCCGCCCCATCGCCAGCACCACGCGCGATAAGCCAAGCACGAGGTTCAATAGCACACTCACCATCGCCACCGTCGCGCCAACGAGCATCACCGTCGGCAACGCGGCGTTGCTCACCGATTTGCTCGCCAATGCCAACGAACCGTCGAGGTTCTCAAAACCATTCACGCCAATCCCCACAAAAGCCACCGACAAGTACAGGGCCATCGAGATGAGCAGCGTGACGATGACTGCGCGTGGGATGGTGCGCCGAGGCTCCGCCACCTCCTCACCCAGCGTCGCGATGCGGCCATAGCCCGTGAAGGCCACGAACATCAGCGCCGTGGCCTGCAGCAGGTCGGTGAGTTTCCCGCCATCGAAGAGTGGCTGAAACGCGGCCTTGTTTTTAACGGCGCTTGAAAAGCCCGTCCCCACGAAAATCATCAACGCCAAGATCACAATCGACACGATGACAATGTTCACCCTGTTGCTGCGCTCAATGCCGCTGAGGGCAATCACCGTCACCAAGACCACCACGCCCACTGCCAATGGCAACGAAGCTCCCATGCCGGTGGTGTGAGCGATGTACCCGGCAAAGCCCAGCGCAGCCGTGGCGGCGGAGGCGGACTTGGCGCAGAGAAACATCCAACCCGCCGTAAAACCCAGCGAGGGGTTCAGCCAGCGATGGCCGTATTCATAGGTGCCACCACTCACCGGATGATTGGCCGCCAATTGCGCGCTGCTCAGCCCATTGCACATCGCCACGCCCGCCGCCAACATGATGGCCAACAACACCGACGGCCCCGCAATACCCGCGCCGATGCCGAGGCTCACGAACACCCCAGTGCCGATGATGGAACCCAGCCCCATCATCATCGCCCCCGGCAGGCCGATGACGCGCTTGAGCTGCGGTTGTTGCCTGGTCTCTCCCGGCATGCGCTGCATCGTTGCGAAAACTACCGCCGTCCTCAAGCCTAAGGCTTGGCAGCCATCGGCGATTCGTTTATCAACTGGTCATGCACTTTTCTCTGCGAAACCTGCCTGTACTGCTCTGCATTCTCGGCGGTTGCCTTTTTCAAGCCAAGGCCGAAGCCAAGCCGCCCAACATCGTTCTCGTCATTACCGACGACCAGGGCTACGGGCCGATCGGCCGGCATGGGCATCCGTGGATTCGCACGCCGCACCTCGACAAGCTGTACGACACCAGCACACGGTTCACCCGGTTTTTGGTGAGTCCCACTTGTGCGCCGACTCGCAGCGCGCTAATGACCGGCCGGCATCCGATGAAAAACGGTGTGACCCACACCATCCTCGAACGCGAACGCATGACGCTCAAGGCCACCATCCTTCCGCAAGTGCTCAAGCAGGCCGGCTACACCAGCGGTATTTTTGGCAAGTGGCATCTTGGTGACGAGGAGCCGCACCAACCGCACACGCGCGGGTTTGACGAAGCCTTCATCCACGGCGCGGGCGGCATCGGGCAGGCGTACAAATGCAGTTGCGCCGATGCGCCGGGCAACAAGTATTTCGATCCAGTCATCCGGCACAATGGGTCGTTCGTCAAAACCAAGGGCTTCTGCACCGACCTGTTTTTCACAGCCGCGCTTGGCTGGATTAAACAGAAGAAGGATGCCGACGCACCGTTCTTTGCATATATCACCACCAACGCGCCGCACGGGCCGTTCATTGCGCCGCCCAAGAACACGAAGCACTTCACCGACCTTGGTTTCGCCGACAGACAGGCGGGCTTTTACGGCATGATCGAGAACATCGATGAAAACATGGGCCGCCTCTTGGCCAAGCTGGACGAATGGGATTTGTACAAAGACACGATCCTGATTTTCATGAGCGACAACGGAATGACCGGCGGCGGCTCCGGCCGTCCCGGCCAACCGGTGGCCAAGGGCTACCCCTTCTTCAACGCCGGCATGAAGGGCCTCAAAGGCAGTGCCGATGAAGGCGGTGTGCGCGTCCCTTTCTTTGTGCGCTGGGACGGCCACTGGAAGGCCGGGCGTAGTATTGATACTGTGAGTGCGCACATCGATGTGCTGCCGACCTTCGCGGCCATCGCCGGGATCAAGAACCTGCCAGAGGGACAGGTGGAAGGTCGGAGCTTGTTGCCTTTACTTAATGAGGATCAGAAAACTCTACCTGATAATCGTTTTCTCTTTACCCACAAAGCTCGTTGGGCGACCGGAACCGACCCAAACACGCACCAATGGAAAAACTTTGCCGTGCGCAGTCAGCGTTACCGCTTTGTCGGGGGCGGCACGGCAGTAAGTGTTTCCGAACGGCAACGGAAACACGGTGTCTCGCCCAAGGACGCGCTCTTCGACATGTTGAAAGACCCCGGCCAGCGGACAAACATCATCGATCAGCACCCCGAGGTGGCCGAGAAAATGCGAGCCGCTTACAACAAATTCTGGAAAGAAGCCCGCCCGTTGATGGTGAATGAATCCGCGCCCATGTCCAAGACCCGCCCATTCCACGTGTGGTACGCCGAGCAGATGAAAAACAGCGGCATCCCGCAGTGGAAAGCCCCGAAGCTCTAAATCAATTCAATGAACCGACACAGATTTCAAACAATGAAAACAACAAAAATCTGCGTCCCTCTGCGCCTCTGCGCCCTCTGCATTTTTATCACAGCCGCACCGGCGCTTGACGCAGCCAAGCAGACCAACTTCCTGTTCTTCCTTGTGGACGATATGGGCTGGGCGGACATCGGTGCGAACGGCAGCACGTTTCACGAGACGCCAAACATCGACCGCTTGGCCAAGAGCGGTATGCGGTTCACGCAGGGGTACGCCGCCGGCTCCGTGTGCAGCCCAACACGCGCCAGTATCATGACCGGCCGCCATCCGGTTCGCATCGATATCACCGACTGGATCCCCGGCCAAGCCAACCGCCCCGCCAACCCCCTGCTCCACCCCGAGGATCGCAGCCACCTTCCGCTCGAGGAAGTCACCATCGCCGAGGCGCTCAAAGAGCATGGCTACCAGACCTTTTTCGCCGGCAAATGGCACTTGGGCGACAAGGGACAATGGCCAACGGACCAGGGCTTCGACATCAACATCGGCGGCCACCATCGCGGCTCGCCGCCCGGCGGCTATTACGGGCCGTGGAGCAATCCCGCGCTCAAGGCCAAGCGCAAAGGCGAGTATCTCACCGAACGGCTCACCGAGGAGTCCGTAAAATTTCTTGAAGACCGTGACGAGTCGAAACCATTTCTCCTGTACCTCTCCTACTACAACATTCACACCCCGATTCAGGCATACAGGAAACACATAGACCATTATCAGACCAAGGCAGCCAAGGCGTTCGAGGGCAAAACACCTACCGAACCGGAGCACGATGGCACCAACCGCCTGCGGCAGGACAACCCGGCCCTGGCCTCGATGGTGGCCGCCGTGGACGACAGCGTCGGCGTGCTCTTGGCCAAGCTGACCGAACTCAAGCTCGACGAAAACACGGTCGTCATATTTTTCAGCGACAACGGAGGCCTCAGCACCCTCCAGCGCGGACGCTTCGGCCCCGGTTGCAACCTGCCGCTCCGGGCCGGCAAAGGCTGGCTGTACGAGGGCGGCGTGCGCGAACCGACGATCATCCGCGCCCCCGGCGTCACCCAGCCCGGCAGCGTGTCCCACAAGCCGATGGTGAGCATGGATTTCTTCCCGACCATGCTCGATCTGGCCGGCCTCCCGCTTCAGCCCAAGCGGCACATCGACGGCCAAAGCCTCATGCCTCAACTCAAAGGCAATGACTCCGGCATGCGAACCTTCTATTGGCACTACCCGCACTACCACGGCTCCGCATGGAAACCGGGCGCCTCCATCCGCGACGGTGACTGGAAACTCATCGAGTTTTACCACTACAAAAACCACGAGTTGTACAACCTCGCCAACGACCCCGGCGAACGCCACAACTTGGCCAAGGCCAAGCCCGCCGAGGCCAAGCGCCTGCGGGCCAAGCTTGCCGCGTGGCAGAAACGCATGGGTGCCAAGATGCCCACACCCAATTCCGACTATGAGTCCAAGGCTAAGCGCCCTGTGCGTAAGCAAAAGACAAAATGAATTACGGTTTGAAAGCCATCCGTCTCGCTTGGTTTTGGCTGCTGGCTTTTCCCTTGACGGCTTTGTCGGCGCAGCCGCTTGAATGGATTCGTCCGAGCGCCGGTGGAGACGGCTTCGTTCGCGGCGAACGCGCGGAGCCGTTCCGCGCCTGGGGATTCAATTACGATCACGACGAACCCGGGCGCCTGCTTGAGGACTACTGGGAGTCGGAATGGGACACCGTCGTAGCGGACTTTTCAGAGATGAAGGCGCTGGATGCCAATGTCGTCCGCATCCACCTGCAACTGGGCAGTTTCATGGACACCCCAGACCAGCCCAACGCCAAGGCACTCGCGCAACTCAAGCGGCTGATTCGCCTGGCGGAGGAGACCGGGCTGTATCTCAACCTCACCGGGCTGGGTTGCTACCACAAAAAGGAAGTCCCGGCGTGGTACCACAAACTGGGCGAAACCGACCGCTGGAAAACCCAGGCCCACTTCTGGGCAGCCATCGCCAAGGTGGGTGCCGACAGTCCGGCCATCTTTTGTTATGACCTGATGAACGAGCCGATTCTGCCCGGCAAGAAGAAAGAAACCGACTGGCTGGCGGGTGAGTTCGGCGGCAAACATTTCGTGCAGCGCATCGCCCTAGACTTGACCGGGCGCACGCGCCAGCAGGTGGCCAAAGCGTGGGTAGACAAACTGGTGGCGGCCATCCGCCGGC
>DQOE01000253.1 GCA_015658765.1 Verrucomicrobiota bacterium
GGCAAAAAACGCCTCGAACTGCGACTGGAACGGGTGGTCGCTCACATCGCCCGAGTCGACCATTTTCATCGACAACTCGCTCCACTTATTTTTGTCGAGACCGCTTGGCCCGCCTAGTTTGTTCGAGTGAAACTTGTTGTCCAGCAAGCTGCCCTCGCTGCCGACGAGGTGCGTGTGAACATAATATGGCTGGAGACAGTCGATGATCGACGCGGTCTTGCCGACGCGGCCGTCCTTGAACTTGAGAATCGTCACGCTGCTCGTGTCGTACTCGTATTTTTTGAAATCCTTGTTCGCCGATCCGGTCGAGTAACTGCTGACACTCTCGACCTCGTTGCCCATGTAGAGCAGCAGCGCGTCGAGCGCGTGGCAGCCGGCCGAGAGCAGACTGCTGCCACCGGCGTTGCGCTTGGTGTTCCAGCGGAACTGCCCGTACCACGGGCCGATGCCGTGGTAGTAGTCCACCTCCCCGTAGTGGATAGCCCCCAGCAACCCGCGATCGATCACGCTCTTCGTGGCGATGAGTTGGCTCGAGAAGCGCAACTCGAAACAGACGCACGCCTTGACGCCGGCCCTGGCCACCGCCTTTTGCATCGCGCGCAAATCCTTCAAGTTCAGCGCGAGCGGCTTCTCGATGATCAGGTGTTTGCCAGCCTCGGCGGCGGCGATGACTTGGCGCGCGTGCTGGTACGGGTAGCTGCACACCGAGATAACGTCGATCGCCGGGTCGGCGAGCATTTTTTTGAGATCAGTGTGGCACTGGATTTCGCCGCCGTGTTTGGCACTGAGTTCCGCCGGGTCGAGTTTGCGTGACGAGCAGACTGCCGTGACCCGCCCTTGGCCGGTGGCGTTGATCGAGTCGATGTGCGCGCCGGCCACCCATCCGTAGCCAATGACGCCAATGTTGAATTTTTTCATAAGTTCCGAATGATCCGGAGGCCCGATGCCACAACGAACCCGCCCACTTGTCAACAAAAGGGTGAGTTCGAACGCGGAGCAGCAGAGGATTTTGGTGGCGTTCGATTACAACTCGTCCAGTTCATCCCGATGACTGTGCCAAAAACGCAACACTTTCACCACGTTGTCGGACTCATTAACCAGATAGAGAATGCGATACACTCGCTTGGCAGCTCTTGTACTTCGGGATAGGCTGTTTGGGTCAAATGACGGCCAGCGCTGGCGATTTCCGGTTGGGTCAATTTGCGAATTGCCTCGGCAGGCAAGTCATGTGCGTATTGCACGCCTCGCTCAGGCTCGCCTTGAGATGCCCAGTACGCGACGATTTCCTCGAGATCCGTCCACGCACTTTCCGCGAAAATTACACGGTAGTTTTGCGCGGCCATCGATCCTCCACCCGTTTGGTGAATTCATCCGCCTCGAACGTGCGGCCCGCCCTGACGTCCTCGAGTGCTTCGCCGATGCCTTGGTTCAGGCGCAGCGTTTCCGCCACCTCTGCCAACAGCGGCGAATCCTCAGGCAAACCATCGACGAGCTGATAGACCTGTTGCTTCAAAGTCATCGCGGGCATTCTGCTGCAAACTGGATGGTTTCCCAACCACGAAACTTGCCTTTACCCAGACATGTTGCCCCGGTCTGCTTGGGGTTCAGGGTGTTGCGTGGCGGCGCGAACCGTGGGATGTTCCTCGCTCGTCAGGTTGTGCAGTGTAACCGATTGGCTGTTTGCGCCGTCTTGGCCTGCTTACGCGGAAAAATCGATCAAGCTTATGTCAAAATCAAAAGAGAAATCCTCTCCCGACTGCGGTTGCCCGACCGGCGACTGCCGACCCTCGCGCCGCCAGTTTTTCAGCCGCGGCGCCCAGTCCATCGCTGCCATCGGCGTGGCGGTGCAATCCGGCGCGACCGCCCGTGCGGCGCGGCTCAAGCCAAGCGGCTGGTTGCCGACCGGCCTCGGGCAGACGCGCGACATGACTGTGGCCGACGGCTTGGTTTATGTCGCCGGCGACTCGGCGGTGGCCGTACTCAAGCCAGGCGGCGAGCCGGTGCGGCGGATGGAGTTCGCCGAGGCACCGCGTTGCATCGCGGTGGCCAAGCGGCGTTTGGTCGTCGGCCTTCGCGACCGGGTGTTGCTCTGCGATCTCGACGGCGAAACGCAGGCCGAGACCAAGCGATTGGCCAAGGGCGCCGCGTTGACCAGCCTGGCCGTGGCGGAGGACGGCACGATTTTTGCGGCCGACGGCGGCAGCAGTTCCATTTGGCGCATCAGCCCCGACGGCGAGGTGCTCGACCGTCTGGCCGGCGGCAAGGGCGGGCGGTTCGCCGTGCCCAAGTCGTTCTTCCCGATCACGTGGGCAGACGGCGGCCTGGTCGTCGCGCACCCGGGCCGGCACCGCGTCGAGCGTTACGATGCCGACGGCGAGTTGCTGGCGCGCTGGGGCAAACGCTCCCGCGGGCTCGACGGTTTTTCCGGCTGCTGCAACCCGGTGAGCGTGGCGGTGACCGACAGCGGCGAGTTCGTGACCGCCGAGCGCGGCCAGCCGCGCATCAAGCTGTTCGGCAAGGACGGCAAGTTCCGCTCGGTGATCGCCGGGCCGGAGGCGTTCGATGCCGAGGAACACGAGCAGGTGGACACAGACGCGGAGTTGGTTACCTGCCAAAACGGCGGCATCGAGGTGGGGCTGCTCGGCGACCAGGTCGTCGCGCTCGATCACACCACCGCGTCGTTCCGGCTGTTCGACTTGGCGTAACCGGCTTCGATACCCGACGTGAAATTGAACACGAAACTTTCCGTGTGGCTCGCCGCGCTTGGCCTTGGCACAGCGCTTGGCCAGGCGGCGGAGGAGGACGCCAAGCCGGAAGGCACGCACGCCGAGATCGAGCCGATCCGTTTCGGCACGCACCCCAGCGGAAAGCCGATCACCATCAAGACCATCGCGATGAACCGCGACGGCGACTTGCTCGTCGGCATCTCGTGGGGGGAAGGCAAGATGGAATTCGCGCAGCCACGCGGTGAAGACGGCGGCGGCAGAGCTGGCAGAGGTGGCCGGGCACGACCCGGTGGTGAACGGGGCTCCGGCGGGTTTATGCAGGCATTGCCGGTCGTTGTGGCTCTTGACGCGAACGGGGATGGCGAGATTTCGACCGAGGAAATCGAGAAGGCCGAGGAGGCCCTGGCCAAGCTCGACAAAAACGGTGACGGCAAGTTGAGCGGCGA
>DQOE01000244.1 GCA_015658765.1 Verrucomicrobiota bacterium
GGCCAGCCCGAAGCGGCAATCGCCGCGCTGTTGAAAGCGGAAAACGTGGAACAAAACGATCCCAGCATCCCTTACGCCCGGGCGACCATTCTTCTACGGTTGCGTCGTATCCCCGAGGCGATTGAGGCAGCGCAACGCGCATTGAAGATTCAGCCAGGCTACGGCCCCGCCCGCGCGCTCCTGCAAGAACTAGGCTTGTGAACTTTCTGATTTCGACATTCCTTGTTCGATATTCCGTTTGCAGTGCTCAGTTCCCGGTTCTCAGTTCTCGGTTGTTCGTGTTCATTCGTGTCTTTCGTGGTTCGGCTTGAAACTGAAAACTTGAAACTCTATCACCGTTTCAGGAAGGCGATGAGATTGGCCAACTCCTGTCGGGTCATCGTTTTTTCCAGCTCGTTCGGCATGAGCGACAACGGGCTGGCCCGGACGGCTTTCACTTCGGAGCGGGCGAGCGTCTTGGTGAAGCCAAGCGGCAGCTTGAGCGTGAGTTGGGCCGGCGTGTCGGCGGCCAGCAAACCGGCAAAGGTCTGCCCGTCTTTCGTGTCCACCTCGTACATCGCGTTGCCGCCGACCACTTCGTGGTTGGGCACGATGATGTGTAGCAGCAGCGTCTCCGCCGGTTGGTTGCGCAGGCCGGTGAGGTCCGGCCCGACCGCATAGCCCTCGCTGCCGTGCGTGTGGCAAAGAGCGCAGGCACGGGTGAAAATTTTCGCGCCACCGGCGGCATCGGCTTTCAGTTTCAAAATCGGCTTGAGCGACTTGTAGGCTTTCATCCGGTCGCCATCCGCCTGCTTGGCGAACAGTTTTTTCGCTCTCGCGCCGACGGGCTTGCTCCGTTCCAGCGTTTGGCGGCGCGCCGGTGAAAGTGCGTGTATCGGCACGACGCCTGACTCGAGCGCAGCCATGAGCGCCGGATGATACGTGGAACGGCCCAACAGCACGCCCGTCACCGCCTCGCGCAACCCCGGCGCGTAACCGCCCCAGCGCCGCTTGGTCAACAGCGCCACGGCCACCCCGGCGTCATCGAATTGGCCAAGCGCTTTCGCCGCAGCCAGGCGCACCGACCCCGGCTCAGTCGCCGTCAACAGCGCGAGCAGCGTCTCCCGCTCCGCGCCGAAACTCGAGTGGCCAAGCAGCGCGATGCTGGCCAGTCGCCCTGCCCCGTCGCCGCCTTGGCTTGAGGCCTTGGCCCGGGCCGACTCGAAAATCACACCAACGTTTGCGCTCGCCTTGGGCTGCCCTGCGACGAGGCCTGCAACGCTTGAGCTTGAGCCGTCGATAATGCCGCCGAGCAGCGCCGTCCGCTCGTGCTCGCGCCAGCCGAAGTCCGCGTCCAAATGCCGAGCGACCACGCCGCCGGTTTCCTGTGGCGACCGTGTTTTTGCGATGAGTTGGCCAAGCACAGCCAGCGCCGGGGCGAGATTTTGCCGCTCGGCCAAGCGTTGGTTTGCCAACTCATCGAGCAACTCGACGGACCAGTCACCCATCGAGCTGAACACGGCGGCACGAGTCCATTTGTCATCGGCTCTGGCCGACAACACCTGCGCGAGCGGCTTGGTTTTTTTGGCATCCTGCACTTGGCCAAGTTGCAGCGCGGCCTGAAAGCGGAGGCGCGCATCGGAGGAGTTGGCGAGCCGCTCGAGCTTGGCTAACGGCGGCGCATCGCCAGGTTTTCCCTGACTGAGCTGCAGGGTCTTGAGCGCGGCCGCCTTGGCCTCGGCGGTCTGTTTTTCGGCGGCGGCGCTCAACTGCACGACTCGCCAGATCCGCCCCTTGTCGGTGCCGGCCCGGAAGGGAAGTTTGCCCCGGATCGGCTCGGGCAGATAGCGGGGATGATCGATGTATTGGCGCACCATGTCGCAAACGTAGAGCGCGCCATCCGGGCCAACGGTGGCGTGGACGGGACGAAACCACTGATCCGGCGACGCGAGGAAATCCCGGCCAGGCGTGGGATGCTCTGCAAGGAACGTTGCCCCGCTTGGCCTGAGGCGTTGGCGCTGCACGAGGTTTTGCGCCGGCTCGCAAATGAACGCGCTCCCGCCGCGAATGCAGATGCCGCTGGCGCTCGTGTACGTGCCGGTGTGTTGCTGGTTGATGAGGCTCGGGATGTAAGTGGCAGCGGTGGTGTCGGGGCTGATCGGGTAAACCCTCGCGGCGACCGGCACGACGTTCTCGACTGTCTCGGTGAACGCAAAATGCGGGTTGCGCTTCAGGATGTCCGGCGAGAGGACGACGTGCATCAGCGGGTTGCGGTTGCTCGACACGAAACGATGGCCAAGCGCGTCGAAGCATTGGCCAAACTGCCCGGCGCCGGCGAGTGGCTCGTACACAAATGTCTCGGGGTGAAACCGCCCGTCCTGCCGCTTGGCCGTCACGGCGGGGCGGCTTGGGTGTAACGGGCTGGTGACCTTCGCGTCGGTGAGGCCACTGGTGATGTACACCCAGCCATCCGGCCCCAGCGTCGGGCTGGCCACGCGGAGTTGTTCGCTACTGCTCTCCGTGCCGAAACCGGTTAGCACGATTTGCCGCACGTCTGCCCGCCCGTCGCCGGTCGTGTCCTTGAGAAACCAAATGTCCGGCGCGCAGGTCAGGAACACCCCGCCGCCCCACGGCAGGATGCCGTTGGGGAACGTGAACCCATCGGCAAAGGTTGTGCGTTTTTCGAACCGCCCGTCGCCGTCGGCATCCTCGAGCAGCGCCACCGTGCCCAGCGTGAGCGGGCTCTCGCCAAGTTGCGGATAGCTGCGCCCCTCGACGACGAACATCCGCC
>DQOE01000021.1 GCA_015658765.1 Verrucomicrobiota bacterium
CACTGACGGCGTCAAGGGCAACCTGTACCGCATCGACGACGAATGGTGGTTCACTGATGGCTGGAATCGCCAGAACCGTAATGCCGACTGGAGTTACAAAAGTAGCGACAACCCGGGTCGTTACCGCTCCGAGTGGATGAAGCGCACCAACGAGTGGGAGGATGACTACAGCGCATTAATCAACCTGTTTAAGACCGTACGAACATCCTACAAGCAAGAGCAGATCGAGCGGCTTGTCGATCCACACCAGACAATGATCATGTCAATGGTGCGCGGCTACATCGATGACTGGGACTCCTTCTCGCTGAGGCGGGGCAAGAACGGCTATTTTTACCAGCGTCATGATGACGGCAAGTTCCAGTTTCTGCACTGGGACAGCGACCTGGCTTACGGCAATGCCTCGGCGAAGCTGTACCAGGGCATGCCCGGCTTCAGCAGCTACATCGTTAAGCCCTACAACAAGCGGCTTTTCTACTCCTACCTTGTCGAGTTTACTGAGAAATACACCTACAACTCGCCGCGCATGAACGCATGGCTTGCCGCCGAGGAGCGGGTGAGCAGCTCCTACTCTTCGCGGGCGAGCGAGTACAAATCCTTCTTCTCCGCGCGCCGCAACACGGTCAAGAGTGAGTTGGGTACCAACTTCTCGCGCAAGAAATTCGAGATCACCACCAACCAGGGTGGCGCAATGAATTTTGCCAGCGACCGCATCGATCTCAAGGGCACTTCGCCTTATGGAGTGATCAAACTTCGAGTGGAGGGACACCCCGAGGCTCAGCCAGTGTGGACTGGCCTCACCAACTGGGCCATCAACGGCATACAACTCCAAGAAGGCGAGCAAACAGTCAAGGTGCTCGGCACCGACCAATGGGGCAACGTTCGCAGTCAGGACGAAATCAAGATCAACAAGTCTGGCAACGCCGCGCCGGTGGCAGTCCTCAAGTCGCAGCCGGCCTCGTGGAATGTCCCAACGGACAGCGTGCTGCGACTCGACGCCCGCGAGTCGTACGATCCCGAGGGCCAGGCGCTGGTGTTCGACTGGGCGGCGACTCACCTTGACGAGATCGAGTTGCGGCCGCTTGGCCAAGCGCGCGCCCAGGCGGTTTTCACCCGGCCCGGCCTGTACGGCTTCACCGTCAAGGTGACCGACGAGGCGGGCAAAATCTCGCGGGTGGCACGCGAGGCCGCCGTGTACGGTACGATCGGTTTCAGCAGTTTCGCCGAGCCGATGCTCGAGGAATACTGGGCCGCCGCCAACGTCGCGCCGCGCGGCAATTTCTCGCCGAACAGTTGGTACTCGCTCGATGACGTGCCTGGCTGGCTCGAGTTGCAGATGCTCGACACCGCGGCCAAGCCGTTGGCCAAGCCGATGCCGCAGTACCCGTTCATCAACCGCTCGTTGCCGGCCAAGTCCGACTGGGCGTTGCAAACCAAGCTGCGTTTGGTTTCGCGGCAGTTCGGCGACTACGACGCCGGTTTGATGGCGGTGCTCGGCGAGGGGATGGTCGCGACACGTTACACCATCGGCTTCAACGACGGCACAAAGTTAATGGTTCGCAAAGTGAGCCTCGGCGGCACTGCTACCACGCTCAAGACCAAGACCATCGCGCTAGAGGAGATGGCGGTGCGAATCGTTCGCGAGGGCGACGAGCTGGTGTTTGAGTGGAAGGTCGGCGACGCATGGGAGGAACTGCACCGCGAGACAATCGCCGCCGACACATCGGCGATCACCGGCGGTCTGTTCCTCGCGACGGAGAAGCCGCAGTCGATCCGGGTCGGCTTCGACTACGCCATGTTGATCGATCCCTCCGCCGTGTCGCCGCTCAAGGGCAATCTGCGCCTGAGCGAAATCATGTACAATCCCGTCGGTGGCGACGCGTACGAGTACGTCGAGTTGGTCAACGCCGGGGACAGTGCGGTGAAGTTGCGCGATGCACAGTTTGATCGCGGCATCACGTACCGCTTCGGCAACGTGACTCTCGCGGTGGGCGAGCGGATCGTCGTGGCGAAGAACCGCAGGTCGTTCCTTTTGCGTTACGGCACGAAGGGCATCCGACTGGCCGCCGGGCAGTTCGAGGGACGATTGAAAAATGGCGGCGAGACCATCGCGCTGATCGACACGAACGGCGACTCGGTGTTCTCGGTGAACTACGCCGACGGCGGCGCCTGGCCGGGGCGCGCCGACGGCAACGGCAGTTCGCTCGAGGTGATCGATCCGCGCCTCGACTTGAACAACCCGGCCAACTGGAACTCGAGCATCCGCTACAACGGCACGCCGGGCGGTGGCGTTGGCCAAGCGCCGACGGTCGTCATCAACGAAGTGCTCGCTCACTCCGATGCGCCGCTCGAGGATGCGATCGAGCTGCACAACCTTGGCCAGGCGCCGGTCGATCTCGGCGGTTGGTTCCTCAGCGACAGCGCGAACAACCTGCGGAAGTATCGCATCCCGGACGGCACCACCATCGCGCCCGGCGGCTATCTTGTTTTTTACGAACAAGCGTTCCGGCTCGACAACGGCGACAACGGTTTCTCTCTGAGTTCCGCGCGCGGCGATGAGGTCTGGCTCACTGAGACCAAGGCGGACGGAGCGATCACGCGCTTC
>DQOE01000104.1 GCA_015658765.1 Verrucomicrobiota bacterium
AGTGCGTTCAGCCTGGCCAAGCGCCTGGCCGACGAACTGCGCCATGAGTCGCCGGTGCTCGACACGCCGGAGAAGTTGGCCAGCCTCCTGCGCGAGGACAACCGGCTGCTCGAGGTCGAGCATTTTACTGTCGTGCTCGTGAACACCAAGCGGCGGCTCATTCGCGTCGAGACACTCGCGCGCGGTACGCTCGATTCGCTGGTGACGCATCCGCGCGATGTGTTTCGCCCCGCCATCGCCGCCAACGCGTCGGCGGTGTTCCTCGCGCACAACCATCCCAGCGGCGACCCCACCCCGTCGGAGGCCGACATCAAGTTCACGCGCGACATCATCCGCGCCGGCAAGTTGTTGAAAATCGACGTGCTGGACCACATCATCCTCGGCCGCCGCACGGCCGAGCGCGAAAAGGATTACGTGTCGCTGCGTGAACTCGGATATTTTTACGCATGATCCACTCCACCGCCATCATCCACCCCGGCGCGCAGTTGCACGAAAGTGTCCGGGTCGGCCCGTACTCGGTCATCGACGAACACGTCACGCTCGGTGCCGGCTGCGAGCTTGGCCCGCATGTGCACCTCACCGGCCACACCGCGATCGGCGCGGAAAACCGGTTCCACACCGGCTGCGTCATCGGCGACGCGCCGCAAGACTTGAAGTACAGCGGCGAGCCGACCCGGCTCATCATCGGCGACCGAAACCTCTTCCGCGAACACGTCACCGTTCACCGCTCCAACTCGCCCGACGAGGACACGCGGATCGGCACGAAGAATTTTTTCATGGCCAACAGCCATGTCGGCCACAACTCCATCATCGGCAACAAAGTTATCCTGGCCAACGGCGTGTTGATCGCCGGGCACGCAATGATCGGCGACGGGGCGTTCCTCGCCGGCAACGCCGTGGTGCATCAGTTCTGCCGCGTCGGCGCGATGGCCATGATGCAGGGCTGCGCCGGGGTGAGCCTCGACCTGCCGCCGTTCACGATCGTGCGCGGCATCAACGGCATGTGCGGCCTGAACAGCGTCGGCCTGAAACGTGCCGGTTTCTCCGCCGAGGAACGGTCGCAACTCAAGAAAGCTTATCAGGCGATTTTCCTATCCGATGACCTGCTGAAAGACGCGCTGGAAAAAGCCCGCGCCGAGTTCACCGGCGTGCTGTCGGAACAGTTGATCGACTTCGTCGCCACCAGCCAGCGAGGCACCTGCTCGCACACCAAGCGCTGAGCTACTCGACCAACACCGTGCGGGGGGCGATCAGGGCCTCGATTTGCGGCAGGTCGAACGACTCCAGCAGGCCGAAGCACATCATCTCGGGCAACTCGTTCGCCCCTTTGTTTTCGCGG
The DNA here is from genome assembly GCA_015658765.1 of Verrucomicrobiota bacterium. Lineage (GTDB taxonomy): Bacteria > Verrucomicrobiota > Verrucomicrobiia > Limisphaerales > UBA1096 > UBA1096. The sequence continues at coordinate 1,340 of DQOE01000104.1, forward strand.
ATGATCTCTTTGAGGCTCCGCATCGGGTCGTGCATTTTCAACGCACTGATCGCTTCACTCTGCACCGCCGCGAGCCGCGCCGCCACGCTGAGTCGGCGACCGACGGACTCGAGTTCCACCGGCTGTCCGAATTGCCGTGCCGCCCAGTTGGCCACGGCCGAGATTTGCCCGGCTTGCACGCCCAGCGCCCGCTCGCCCACGGCGTGCATGAGGATGACGTGCAGAAAATCGCGGCTCAGGATTTTCGACTCGCCGAAGAAAAACGAATCGAACGCCACGACGCGCCGGCCGTTGGCCAAGGCCGCCTCGACCCGCTTGGCCAACGCCTTGCGGCCGGCGTCGGCGATGAGCAGCGTGGTGGCCTTGGGTTCGTCCGGCGTGAATACCGTGCCGGGCACCGTCCAGTCGCCACCGATGCGAAATTGATAGTGCGCGACCGCCCCTTCGCCGCCGACACGCTTGGCCAATGCGGTGTAATTCTTGGCGTTGATAATTTTGAGCAGCCGCCGCCGTTTGTCGCCCTCGAACGGCTTGGGCAGAGTCTCCATCAGGCCAAGCGCAATCGAGTTGAAATCGCCGTTGCCCTCGGGCAAATCCACCAGCAATTCGTCGTAGGTTTTCACTTCATCGGCGCTGGGGATTTCCTGCCACGAGAAGTCGCGGCCGTCGTAAAAAACATCGCCGATAAAGCGGTAGAGTTGCTGACGGTTATCAAGCTCGAAGTTGTGAGTGCCGGGTTCGTGATTGATGTGCGAGCGCAGAAACTCACCGCGGCCAAGCAGATCAAAAATCGGCTGCGCGGCATCGAGCAACGGCGGCTGCGCGTGGCCGGCGGTGAAGCAGCATTTGTCCTCTGCATTGTTTGTAAGCAGCGCGGCGCGATTGGCCAACATCGCGGTGAGGTGCGTGTAGTCCGCGTATAGCGCGAGGTCGTTGGGGGTTTGCTCGGAGTCGCCAAGATCCATGCCGTGCCGGGCGCGGGTTTTAAAACTGGAATAACCGGCGACCGGGTTGGCCAGCGTCACGCGTTCATCGAGCGAGCTGATAAAAATCGTCTGCCACCCTCCGCCGGACAGGCCGGCAACGGCGACTCGGGTCGGGTCGGCGTTCGGATGCGCGAGCAGGATGTCGAGGCCCTTGCTCATGTTCAGAAAAAACGGCGCGATGCCGGCCGTGCCGCACAGATCCATTTGGTTCATTTGATAATGGCTCATGCGACTGGCGAACTGCCCCATGCCGATCCACTCGACGTTCAACGCGATCATGCCACGCTTGGCCTGGTTAATGCAGCGCAACTGTTTGTAGTCCGCCGCCTTGCCCTTGCCGTCGTGGCCGTTGACGTTGAGCACGACGGGGCGTTTGCCGGAAAGTTTGGTCGGCTCGTAAAGCAACGCGGGAATCCACCAGCCGGTCACGGCTTCAAATCGCAGTTTGCGGATGCGGTACCCCGGCAATCCTTCGATCGTGTCGCTCCATTCCACTCGAAGCGGCGTGTCCCGCCACTTGGCCGCCTCGCCGCGAAAGACCACTTTGTCGAGAATGTTTCGGCGATACTCGCTGTCCTTGGCCTGCCATTCGGCGGCGGTGCTCACGCGCGGCATGTCCGGCACACGCGTCTCGTTGAACACGCGCACCTCCTCCAGCGAAAGAGCCGGCCCGATGATTTCCTGCGCGAGTGCCCGCTCGACAGCACTGGCCGGTTCAGCCGCTTGGCCAACGATCCCGCCAAGTAAGCAAACAATGGTAACGGTTTGTTTCATAAGAATTGGGCCGCTTGGCCAAGCGCTTGGCTAAATCTTCACCTTGAACTGTTCGCCTTTTTTCAACGACTTGGCGAAGCCGGCCATGAGCTGCGGGATCTGCTCGAGATCCTTCAGGCTGACCACCTCGACCGGTGAGTGCATGTAGCGGTTGGGTAGGCTGATGAGGCCGCTCGGGATACCACCGCGTGTCCAGAAAACGGCGTCGGTGTCGGTGCCGCTGGTGGAGGAAATCGCCTCGTGCTGCAGGTTGATCTTCAGCCGCTTGGCCACTTGCTCGACGCGCTTGATGACTTCGGGGTGGTTGCAGTTGCCGTGAGTGACGGTCGGCCCCTGGCCCACCTTGATGTCGCCATGCTGCCGCTTGTCCACGGTCGGGTAGTCGGTCGCGTGGGTGACGTCCATCACCAGCGCGACGTCGGGGTGCAGCGAGTAGGCGATTTGCCGCGCGCCGAACAGGCCGACTTCCTCCATCGTGTTGGCGACGACACACACCTCCGCGTTGAGCTTGACTCTGCCGGTCTTGAGCAGGCGCAGCGTCTCCGCCACAGCCCACGTGCCGACGCGGTTGTCGAACGCCCGCGCCACCACGAGGTCGTCGCGCAGAAGCTCGAACTGGTCGTTGAGCGTGATCGGGTCGCCGACGCGGACGAGTTTCTCGGCGGCCTTGCGCGAGTCCGCGCCGATGTCGATGAACAACTCGTGAATCTTCGGCACCTTGGGCGCGCCGGTATCGGTGCGCATGAGGTGCGGCGCGACGCTGCCGACGACCCCCTTCACTGGGCCTTTGCGGGCGTGGATGATGACCCGCTGAGCCCGGGTGATCGCCGGGTTGGTGCCACCAAGCCGCCGCACGTACACGTAGCCGTCGTCGTCGATGAAGTTGACCGTCATGCCGATCTCGTCGGCGTGGCCGGCGAGCATCAACCTCGGGCCGCCACCCTTGTTGAGCACGGCAACACAGTTGCCGTATGCGTCGGAATAGGTCTCGTCGGCGTACTGGCTGACGTAGTCCATCCAGACGCGCAAGCCGCGTGATTCATGGCCGGATGGGCTTGGGGTGTTGACGAGAGTCTCGAGAAACTGGAGCGATCGCTTGTTCATGCACGGCGATTAGGGGTATTGAACGGGGCTATTTCAAGCGCATTGTCGGCTTGCTTTTGGCAGGCGCCTTGCTTTCGGTCACCCGTCCATCTGGTCGCATGACTAAGATTAACAGGAAAATCCAGGAACGGCTCCGCGTTGGTTTGCGCTGCTTCAAGCCGCTGCTCAAAGCGGCCAAGGAGCGCGACGCCAGTCGTGCGGCCACGCTGGCGCTGGACCTGTTGTCGGATCTGTTCGGGTTCGACCGCTACTCGGAGGTGACGTCGGAGCTGGACAACCGCGAGGCGGTCTACGATTTCGCGATTCACTCCGGCAACTCGGTCGCCATGCTGATTCGCATCAGCCCGGTTTGCTCCGCGCCGGATGATCGTTACCTGCTCGCCACGGCGCAACACGCGTTGCTGCACGGTGTCGAGTGGATTGTCCTGACCAACGGCATCAGCTGGCAGGTGCACCATGTCGAGGACACGGGTAAGACCAGGCCGGAAACGCCGATCGTGCTGGCGTTCGACTTGTCGCACATGCAGCCCGGACGGGACTCGCACATCGAGACGCTTTTCCTGTTGACGCGTGAGGGCCACAAAAGTGCGGGGCTCAACCATTTCCGGCTTCGGCTGGAGGTGACCAATCGCCATTACCTTGGCGCGATGATGTTGAGCGACCCGGTCGTGACCGCCGTGCGGCGCGAGCTGCGCAAGCTCAATCCCGGGCTGCAAATCACGCCTCTCGAGATACGCGAAAACCTGGCCAAGGGCGTCCTTCGCCCGGACGTCGCAGCCAGCAGCGAGACCGCCGCCGTGCTCGATTTTTTGCAGAAGATCAAACAGGACGCCCTCGAAGCCAGACGCAGGGCGGCCGATCCCAACCGTTTTTCAAGCCGCAAACCCCGGGCAAAAAAGCCAAGCCGGGCAAATGGTCTGCCAAGCGCGGTGCGGCACGCAGGAAACCTGTCTCGACGAAGTTCAGCCAGGCGGCCGATGACCGAACTGTTCTCCGGATTTCCAAAAAGGCGGACATTAAAAAAGTGCTTCGACGGAGCAAATCCGCCACGCCCAAGCCGGCCGGCCGGGGGTGTCTTCTAAACTGGGGCGCCACTCAGTAGCGCTTGACTTCGCGGCTGCGGGAGTCAGCTTCTCCCCAAGCCATGAAACATCGCCGCGCCTTCACGCTGATCGAGTTGCTGGTGGTCATTGCAATCATCGCCATTCTGGCCGCCCTGCTTCTGCCGGCGCTGGCCAAGGCCAAGGCCAAGGGGCAGGAAATCTACTGCCTCAACAACATCAAGCAATTGACGCTCGCCGCCAAAATGTACAGTGGCGACAATGACGATCGCTTCGCCTGGACCTTCACGCTTGTGGGCAGCCAGCAAAACCGAACATCTTGGTTCAACTATCTGCTGCCGTATCAGGAAACCAAAAAGACACTTCGCTGTCCCAGCAAGCCGTTCAAGACCAAGGAGACGATTTACGACTTTGACCGAACCACGAACAACTACTCCGCCAACTTCCGGCTCGGCGGCTGCAACTGGCCCGGCGTCTGGGAATACGCCCCGCTCAAGGAAAGCGCCGTGCGCAGCCCTGCCACGCTCGTTTACAAAACCGACGGCGGCAGCCTGCCGGTCAACACCACCAACCCGAGGAAATGCGTCACGCCTCAATCGCGCGAGAAACCCGGCTGCTGGATTATCCAAGACCCCGGCAGTAGCGTACCATGCAGCTGTGGCACAAATCCCGGTGATCCCAATTGGGGCGGACCGCACCTGCGCCACAGCGGCCGCAGCAACGTCAGCTTCACCGACGGCCACGCTGAGGGGCTGCCGTCTTTCAAGTGGTACTGGTCCGGCACGCCCTGGCTCGATCCCAAGCGTGGCGGTTAGCGGCCGAACTTGGCCAAGCGGAGTTTGCGCTTGAGCGCAGGCTGGGCCGGGGCGAACCTTGCCGCTTGAGCGAGACACGGGAGACGCCGCAAACCATCCTCCAGCGCAAGGGCCGCGAGCCGATCGCGTCACTGACCGCGTACGACTTCCCCATGGCCAAACTGCTCGACGACGCCGGGGTGCCGCTGCTGCTCGTCGGCGACTCGCTGGGCATGGTCGTGCTCGGCTATCCGGACACCACACTCGTCACGCTCGAAGAAATGGCGCACCACGTCCGCGCCGTGGCCCGGGCCGAGCCGCGCGGCCTCGTCGCCGCCGACCTGCCGTTTGAGACTTACGAAACTCCGGCACAAGCCGTCGAGTCGGCCAAGCGGCTCGTCGACGCCGGCGCCGAGGCGGTCAAGGCTGAGGGTGGCCGGGCGATCCTGCCGCAG
>DQOE01000349.1 GCA_015658765.1 Verrucomicrobiota bacterium
CCGAACCACTGGCACTCGCTGATGACGATCTGGGGCGCCCAGGCCGGCAAGCATGTTTACGTCGAGAAGCCGATGAGCCACGACGTGCACGAGGGCCGCGTGGCGGTCGAGGCGCAGCGCAAGTATGGCGTCGTGATCCAGCATGGCACGCAGCAGCGCAGCAGCGCGAATGTCGCCGGCCTGCATGAGATGATCAACGCCGGCAAGTTCGGTAAGCTGAAGATTTCCTACGGCTACTGCTGCAAGCCGCGTACCGGCATCGGGTTCAAGAGTCCATCCGCCCCGCCGCCGAATCTGGACTGGAACCTGTGGCGTGGGCCGGCCGTGATTGACACATACCACGAAAACTATGTGCACTACAATTGGCACTGGTTCTGGGAAACCGGCAACGGCGACCTGAACAATCAAGGAACGCACCAGCTTGACGTGGCGCGCTGGGCGATGGATCCGTCGCTGACAAACCCGGTGCGCGCGATGGCGATCGGTGGCCGCTTCCAGTGGGGTGACCAGGGCGAGACGCCGAACACCATGTTTGGTATCGCCGAGTACCCGAACGGGCAGACCCTGTTTTTCAATGTTCGCAACGTGAACTATAACGGGTATCAGCGTCAGGTGGAGAACGAGTATTACTTCGAGGATGGCGGCAGGATTGTCCGCGGCCAATATTATGCCAAGGGCAGTGACAAGGGTGAGAAGCTATCGATACCCAACGGCAAGGTGACACCGGGCGGTAACTGGGGCAGCTTCATTGCTGCCTGCAGGGCCAATGACCCAAGCATGGCCAACGGCAACGTGTACGACGCGCACTACGGCTGCGTGGCCGGGCACCTGATGAACAACTCGTACCGCCTCGGCAAGAGCATGCCGTTCAACGCCAAGTCCGGGCGGTTCGGGGACAACAAGGACGCGTACGAGCATTTCATGAGTCTGCACAGCGTCATGAGCGATGGAGTGAAGGTGCCGGAGGACGGCAGCAACTACGTGGTCGGGCCTTGGCTGACGTTCAATCCGGACAAGGAAATCCACACCGGCGCCCATGCGGTCGAGGCGAACGCGCTATTGAAGGATAACAACCGGCCCGGGTTTCAAGTGCCAAACGTCAGTGAAGTCTGACTTTGCGGCAACATTTTCATCAGCTTGGCCAAGCGGTTGACCGCTTGGCCAAGTTCTTTTAATCGATGGAGATCAGGCGGAAGAATCCCGGTTTCCTGTCGCTGGAACTGATGCCGGCGAACCCAGCTCCCGCTTCTTAAATTCGTCCGCCCGGCCGCTTGGCCAAGCGGATTGCCTTTTTCTCTAACCACCGTGTAGGCTGCTGCCGGTGAGTATCATTCGTCTGGTTCCAATGATTACATTGGCTTTAGCCGTGATTGCCGTGGCGGCCGATCCGGTCGGTTGGCCAAGCTATCGCGCCGGGATGGGCCGCGCCGGTTATTCGAATCAGGCGCTCTCCTTTTCGGCGACGGAGACTTGGCGGCGCGACATGCCGGCGCCCAGCCCGGCCTGGACCAGCCCGGCCCAGCGCAGCTATTGGCAGCAACTCGAGGGCATCCTGCCGCGCGTGACTGGGGACTGGGCCAACCATCCCGTGGCCGACGAATCACTCGTGTGGCTTGGTTCCAGTGCGGACGACACCGTCCGTTGCCTCGACGCGCAGACCGGCGAACTCCTGTGGTCGTTCGTGGCGGACGGCCCGGTGCGCTACGCGCCGGTGCTCGCGGACGGACGGCTTTTTTTTGGGAGCGACGACGGTAGCGTTTACTGTGTTGAGGCCGGTACAGGCCGCTTGGCCTGGCGCGAGCGGCTTGGTCCGCGCGACTGGCGCATCCCCGGCAATGGCCGGATGATTTCGCTTTGGCCGGTGCGCACCGGTCTCGTGGTGGATGCCGGTGTCGTTTACGCGGCCGCTGGGTTGTATCCGTCACAGGGCGTGCACGCCGCCGCGCTCAGCGCGGCGGATGGCTCGACGGTTTGGCGGCAGAAACTAGACGTCTCGCCGCAGGGCTATTTGCTGGCGTCGCAAACGATGCTGTTCATCCCGACCGGCCGCGGCAACCCCATTGGGCTGGATCGCAATACGGGCCGCTTGGCCAAGACCTTCGCTGGCGCGGGCGGCGCATTCGCGGTGCTGCTCGAGGACGAGCTTTTCTCCGGCACCGGCAACGACGGCACGCTCACGGCCAACCCGGTTAAGTCGTCCGGCAGCCTTGCCACGTTCAAGGGCAACGCCTTGGCCGCCTCGCCCCGGGACAGTTTTTTGCTGGATGAAAACGGCGTCTGCGCGATCGACCGGCAGGCGTATCGCCGCGCGAGCGCCGACGCCCAGCGCGCCGCCAAGCGTATCGAGTCGCTGAAGGCCGAACTTAAAAAACCGGGCCTGTCGCGTGAGCGCCGCGCCGGGTTGCAACGCCAGTTGGGCGAACTCGGCGGAACGCTCGACGCCGCCAAGCGGTCGAAGGCGGCGACGGAGCAATGGAAACTGAGCGCGCCGGGCCGGCGCTCCATCATCGCCTTGGCCAACTGCGTCGTGCTGGGCGGCGACGGCCTTGTCGAGGCGCGCTCGCTGGCGGAAGGCGCGGTGCAGTGGTCGGCCAAGGTCGATGGCGTGGCGCGTGGTTTGGCATTCGCCGGGGGGCGGTTGCTCGTCAGCACCGACAACGGCGCGCTTCACTGTTTCTCCACCGCTGCCGCAGTGAAAACGGTTTCCAAAAAAACAGAGCCGGCGACGTTGCAGACCGGCTTGGCCAAGCGCTTGGCCAAGGCGGCGAGCACGACCCAAGGCTGGGCACTGGTCACCGATGTTGTCGATGGCCGGCTGTGCGCGTCCCTCGCGGAGCAGACAGAGTTGAGCATTATCGGTGTGAGTGTGGACGCCGGGAATATCGCCGCAGCGCGGGAGCGTTTGGCCAAGCGCGGGCTTTACGGCCGTCGAGTGTCGGTTCATCTCGTCGATGGCGGTGCGTTGCCGTTCACTGATTATTTTGCCAACCTCATCGTCTCCGAGTCGGCGTGGCTTGGCCGAGCGCCGAGCCGCTTGGCCAAGGGGGAACGGGAGCGTTTGCTGCAGCCGCACAACGGCGTCGCTTGGCTGGAACCGGACGCCGCGCCGCACCGCGCCAGCGGCCTGGCCGGTGCGGGCGAGTGGACGCACCAGTACGGCAACCCGGCCAACACCTGTAGCAGCGGCGACTCAATCGTACACAGCGATCTTGTGCTGCAATGGTTCGGCGGCCCCGGCGCGGCTCCGATGGTGGACCGGCATTTGCGCGCGCCCGCGCCGCTCGCCGCGGAGGGCAAGCTGCTCATCCCCGGCGAGAATCTCGTGATCGCGGTGGACGCCTACAACGGCACCGAGCTGTGGCGGCTGCCGCTGCCCGGCTCGCAGCGTTACTCGATGCCGTACGACGCCGGCTACATGTCGGTGAACGCCGGCCGGCTCTGCGTGGCGGTGGCGGACGAGGCGCGGCTGATCAACCTTGCCAGCGGTGAAGTGGAGCGGACGTTTCCCGTGTCGGCGTTCGTGCCGGGGGAGCAACGGCACTGGGGGCACGCGGTGCTGACGGCCGAGCGCATTTTCGGCACGGCGCAGCGCACGACCGCGTCGCGCACGAGGCCAAGCCGCGACCTGATCGGCGCTGACTACAACAACAACCAGGCGATAGTGACCGGCACGCATTTGTTCTCTGCGCCGCTCAAGGGAAGCCGGCTTGGTCAGGGCAAATGGATGCACGAGGGCGGGACGATTTTGAACCCGACCATCACACTGAGCGGCGGC
>DQOE01000267.1 GCA_015658765.1 Verrucomicrobiota bacterium
GCGGCCTTCTTTTGCCGGCGCTGGAACACCGGCTCCGCTTGGCCAAGCACGACCTTGTCGGTGACCTTGACCGAGACGATGTCGGTCGAGTCGGGTATCTCGAACATCGTGTCGAGCATCAGTTTCTCCATCAGGCTGCGGAGGCCGCGAGCGCCGGTGCCGCGCTTGATGGCGGCCTTGGCCAGTTCCGTCAGGGCGCTCTCGGTGAAGTTGAGTTTCACGCCGTCCATCTCGAACAACTTGGCGAACTGCTTGAGGAGGGCGTTCTTCGGCTCTGTCATGACGCGGACAAGTTGCGCCTCGTCTAGTTCCTCGAGCGACGTGTGCACCGGCAGGCGGCCGATGAATTCCGGGATGAAACCGTAGCTGAGCAGATCCTCCGGCTCGACGTGTTTGAGGATGTCCTTGTCCTCCGCGCTGGGTTTGTCGTCGCGCTGGGCATCGTCCTTGCCGGAAAAGCCGAGCACGTGCTTGCCGATGCGGCGCTGGATGGTGTTGTCGAGATCGACGAATGCGCCGCCGCAGATGAACAGCACGTTGGTCGTGTCGAGCTTGATGTATTCCTGCTGCGGATGTTTGCGGCCGCCCTGCGGCGGGACGTTGCAGACGGTGCCTTCGAGAATTTTCAGCAGCCCCTGCTGCACACCCTCGCCGGAGACGTCGCGGGTGATCGAGACGTTCTCGGTGCGGCGGGTGATCTTGTCGATTTCGTCCACATAGATGATGCCGATCTGGGCGCGTTTCACGTCGTAGTCGGCGGCCTGCAGGAGGCGCAGGACGATGTTCTCGACGTCGTCGCCGACGTAGCCGGCTTCGGTCAGCGTGGTGGCGTCGGCGATGGCAAACGGCACGTCGAGCATTCGCGCCAGTGTGCGGGCGAGCAGCGTCTTGCCGGAGCCGGTCGGGCCAAGCAGCAGGATGTTGCTCTTCTCGATTTCGATGTCATCGCCGCCGGTGTTAGTGGTGATGATCTTGTTGTCGCCCTTGGTCTTGACGGTGAGGCCGGACTGGATGCGCTTGTAGTGGTTGTGCACCGCGACGGCTAGCGTCTTCTTGGCTTCGTCCTGGCCGATGCAGTGCTCGTCCAGCGCCGCCTTGATCTGCTTGGGCTTGGGGACGTTGAGCTTGATTGCCTTTTTCTTCTCCTCAGCCTGCAGTTCCTTGTCGAGGACGTTCTTGCAGACGAGGATGCAGTTGTCGCAAATGTACACGCCCGGCCCGGCAATCAGCTTGCGGACTTCCGAGTGGGATTTCCCGCAGAAGCTGCAAAGGGTGATCTGGTTGGGCCGTGCCATGGGTGCCTGAATTATTTCTTCTTTTTCTCGTCCTTGAGGCTGGCAACGTCCTTGCGCGACTTCACCACCTCGTCCACGAGACCGTACTTCTTCGCTTCCTCCGACGACATGAAATGGTCGCGGTCCGAGTCGGTGACGATCTGTTTGACTTTTTTGCCGGTGTGCTCGGCGAGGATTTTGTTGATGCTGTCCTTGAGCCGCAGGATCTCCGCCGCCTGAATCTCGATGTCGGAGGCGTTGCCCTGCGCGCCGCCCCACGGCTGGTGGATCATGATGCGCGCGTTGGGCAGGGCGTGGCGCTTGCCCTTGGTGCCGGCGGCGAGCAGCACGGCGCCCATGCTGGCCGCTTGGCCGATGCAGTACGTGTTCACGTCGCAGGTCAGGAACTGCATCGTGTCGTACACCGCCAGCCCGGCGGTGATGCTGCCGCCCGGCGAGTTGATGTACAGGTGAATGTCCTTCTTCGGATCCTGCATTTGCAGGAACAACAACTGCGCGATCACCAGGTTCGAAATAGTGTCATCGATCGGCGTGCCGATGAACACGATGCGATCCACCAGCAGCCGCGAGTAGATGTCGTACCCGCGCTCACCGCGGCCCGTCTGCTCGACGACCATCGGAACCAGGAAATTATTTGCCTTCAAGCCTTCCCTCATGGCCGGAAACCATAACGGCCCCGGCTTCCCGGCGTCAAGCGCTTGGCCAAGCGCGGCTTTATTCCCGGGCGAAGGGGCCGTTGTTGCCGATGGCGTGGATGGTGTTTTGGATACGGTGGGAGAGGTAGGCACCATCCTGCGCGTCGATTTTGTATTCGATCTGCATCTGCATGGTTGGCTTCATGTCGGCGATTTGCAGCAGGACGGATTTCTTGTCGGCGGACAGCTTCGCGCCGGTCACCTCGACGCGATCGCGGCCTTGGCTGCCGTCGGCCTTGTAGTCGCGCGAACCGTAGTTGCGCGTGCGCCTGTAGCCCCAGCGATGGACGGAATAGTTCTCCGGATCGGCGGCAGTCTTCGCGTCGAGCGCGTTCGTGAACGTCAGCGAGATGCCGTTCTTCGTCGCGTGGATGGCCACCGGGAGGTGCACCGGTTTGCCGGTGTGCTTGAGGCGATAGAAACCACCCGGCCGAGTCTTGTTGCCGGCCCAGCCGAAGAGGCCGCAGGCGTAGAGTTGGCCGTCGCCGGGGTGGAAGCGGCCGCGCATCACGCCGGTCGGGAAATCAAAGTCCGGGATGCGAACCACGCCGCCTTGGACACGGCCGTTCACTTTTTCCTCCATCACCACGTACACGTAACCGGTGCCGTAGGAGAGGTTGATGAGTTGGCTGCCGAGTCCGCCCCACTTGTCGCTGTTCACCCAAAGCTGCTCGGCGGGGGAGCGGTCGAAGTCGTTGTGCATCCACACCATCGGCGAGGTGATGTCGGCCTCGGTCAAGCCTCGGTGGTAGCCCATGAGGTTGCCGTAAAACTTGCCCTTCTCGATGAGGTTGATCTCGTTCTTCGGCGTCCAGTGGCCCTCCTGGTCGCTCACGTAAAATGTGCCGTCCGGATTCACGCACACGCCGTTCGGCGCCCGGAAACCGCTGGCGATAATCTCGGTGGTTTTGCCGTCCGGCGACACCCTGAGCAGCGTTCCGTGCTGCGGCACCAACGCCGTCTTGGCGTGGCGAGC
>DQOE01000261.1 GCA_015658765.1 Verrucomicrobiota bacterium
TGTTCCATACCTTGGAAAAGCTGAAGCGGAAATCCTTGCTTTCATCGTCGATCTGGGGAAGCCGGATGCGCTGCGCCTTGCACCGGCTTTGAAGCCCGAAGACGGTACTCTGCATGAAGTCCCGGAACGTATCGTTGTCCAGCCCGTAGCGGGCTTCGGAGTCGTCCGTGCTGACACCCCCGCTGCCCATCATGCCCATGCCGGGCATGCCCATGCCTGGCATGCCCATCATCCCCATCTGGTTGGGCATCGCCATCTGGCCCGGGGCAGGGTTAAATCCGGGATCGCCGCCCTGTGCCGGATCAAAGCCGTTCGGATCAGCGCCAACACCGCCGCCGAGATCGTCGCCGATGATGATTGCGATGTCGCCCTTCGTGTAGCCGGTGCCGCCGTCGATCACGTCGATTTTTTCGACGTAATACTGCTCCGGCGTATCCCCACCCATGGAGCGGGTGCTCGCCACGAGCTTGGCGCCCTTGCCCTTGACGCTCTTGACAAACACGGGCGGGGCGGTGGCGGAGTACTTGGTGCCGCGCTGCATCAACGTGACTTTCTTGATAGCCCCGGTCTTTTCGTCCAACTCAAGGCCGTCCGGAATGACCAGCGGCGCGAACTTGGTGCGCACCCGATTCAGGTGAGAGACAAAGTTGGTCTCTGCTTTTTTCACCCGGTCAAGGTTGAGATGGGATTCGTCCGTGGTGATGGAGGGAGAGTTGGTCAGGCCAAGGCTATCGGGGAGCGAATAGTTTTTCTTTTCGTTGTAGGTTCTGGTTTGGCTTTCCAGTTTTTGGGAGCTGTCAGCCCGTGTCGTCCCGGTGGCGGCGAGTTGGAGCCAGCCGTAGCCCAGCAGGCCGAGAGTCGCCACAACGACAATAATCAGGTCAATGTTCCCCTTGACCGTGTCGGGGTTGATGTTGATTTTGCCAGCCATGGTTTACAGTTCTATGGGGTCACGCAGCACCAGGTTCAGGCCGAACATGTAGGTCTTGAGCCGGGGCTTGCCCTCGTCGCCCTTGTCGTCCTTGACGTCCGCCAGTTCCTGTTCCTCTGATTCCTTCAATTCCCTGCGCTTGGTTTCGTTGTAATCAAACAACCCCGTGTCCTTGAGTTCCTGAACCAAAATCGTTTCGAGCCGGTTGTTCGCTGTAACGTTCACATCGCGCATATCAATCGCCTTGCAGACGACCTCAAGCGGACGCTCCTTGGAGCCGACCACCTTTACGTCGTTTGTGCCGCCCATGCCCATGCCCATCATGCCCATGCCCATCATGCCCATGCCACCCATGCCGTAGGGGTTCATTCCCCCCGCGGGATTCCCGGGCTCACCCCCTATGCCGCCTCCCGGCGGCATGCCCATGCCACCCATGCCGTAGGGGTTCATCCCGGGCATCATCCCGGGCATCATCCCGGGCATCATGCCCGGCATCATGCCCATGCCATACATGCCGCCCATGCCATACATGCCGCCCATGCCCATCATTCCTCCGCCGAAAGCATCCTCGTAATCCATGTCATCGGCGTCCACTTTGTTAAACGCCGCCACCCAGACGCCAACCTTCCGCCCGGTGAATTTGAGCATTTGCTTCTCGGTGGTGATCATCGATTGGCGTACCGCCTGCAGCACGTCCGCCCACAGGAACCGCTCCCCGATCCACTTGTCGAACTGGTCCGCCTCCTTCTTTAAATTCTCAAGTTCCCGCACCTCAGTCTGAATTTCGCTGTGGGGATCACTGTAAACCTCGATCAACTCGTCCAATTCAGTGATTTCCTGCTGCTGGGCGCTATGCACAGTGATGTTGAAATAAACACCGGCCCAAACCGCCGCCGTCAGGCAGGCCGCCGCGCCATAAAAGTAGGGCTTCTTCCGATCCACATCCTGCTGCACCCGGGCCGTGCCCGGCATCAGGTTCATCTCCAGCGGGCAGTTGGCCACCTCGCGAATGGCCAGGCCGACGATCCGGCCGAACGTGTGGCCGACCTTCTCCAACTCGACGACGTCCACCGTGTCCTGGTCAATCTCCACCCCGATAAACGGGTTGAAGTACTCGATCGGCATCTGGAGCTTCTCCGCGAGGAACTCCGGCAGATACGGCATGATCGCCGCGCCACCGTGCAGGAACACCCGCACCGGGTTGCTGCCGCCCTGCTGCTTCTGCCAATACTGCAGCGTCTGGTTCAGTTGCACGTGCAGACGGGTCATCACCTGCCGGGCAATCTTGGAGAGCGCCGCCTCGTGCGGATCCTCCGGTTCGTCATACGCGCCGCCCAGGCCGACCAGCCCCTTTTGCAGCTTGATCTCCTCCGCCTGCGAAAAGCGCATCTTCGTTTCCGTCGCGAACTCCTGCGTGATCGAGTTGGCGCCGATGTTAATGGTGCGGATGAAAAATTTCTCGCCTTCGAAGAACAGGACGTGCGTCGTCTTGGCGCCAATGTCCAGCACCATCGAGCATCCCTCAATGTCGCCGTAGTTGTAGCGGAAGGCGTTGACCATTGCCGCCTGCGCCGTGTCCACCAGCTCCACGTTCACGCCCTGCGCCTTGACCAGCTTGATCATCCCGTCCGCAACCTCGCTCTTGAGCGCGGACAACAGCACCTCGACCTCGCCCGACTTGGTCATGCCCATCGTGTAGTGATCCCAGGCGGCCTCCTCCAGCGGGAACGGGATGTTTTGCTGCGCCTCGAACTTGATGAGCTGCGCGACCTTGGTCTTGTCGATCGCAGGCAGGCGGATCGGCTTGGACAGGACCTGAAAACCGGGAGCCGCCACCAAGCCGCGCTTGGCTGAGAATCCGGCCTCCTCGAACATTTCGTTGGCCGCCTTCTCCAGCGCCTTGGGACGCGCCCTCTCGCTGGAACCCTCCAGCCCCAAAGGCTTGACCCCAAAACGAAGCAGGCGAATGCCGCCCTCCGCCGTGGGCTCGAACTCAGCGGCACGCAGGGTGCCGGCGCCCATGTCAATTGTCAGGAAGGATTTAGAACTCATTTTATTTCAATAGATTGGACGGCAAACCACGCCCATCCGTTCAACAACTCGCGGCCCCGCCAACAGTTTCATTTCCATAAAAGTGGCCGGGGTTGCTAAAGGAATTGCGCCACAGCGTCAAACAGAAAAACCCGAACACAGAAAAACGTATCAAAATCCCAGCCAGAAACAAGGACGGAGACAGCCCCCCGCACACCCGCTTGGCCAAGCGCGGCCGCCCACTCACGCAACAAACCGGGCTTCGATCAGAAACCGAACAGTAAATCCGCAGATGACGCAGAGAAACGCAGATAAAGAATTGATAAAACCAATCTGCGAAAACCTGCGAAATCTGCGGATAAAAGAGAAACGGAAACAGTCCGGCTTAGCGGACACCGTTCGCAGGTGGGAGGCTGCCATCCCTCGGGATGGTTTTTTTGCGGCGGCTTCTCCGTGGTGGCGCTTCGCTGACCACCGGCTAATGGCTTTGAAGCCTTGCCCCCGCCTCCTGTCATCGACCCCCAATTCCATTGTTTCTGTCGAATAACCATTTTTTATTCGAGTGAATTGGCGTTGATTCGCGGTTTTTTTCGCTTGGCCAAGCGCCTGGCCAATTCTCAGAACTCAACCCAGCAGCTCGGCGGCCTTGGCGGCGATGTCGGGTTGGCTCATGAGGGCGGTGCCGACGAGGATGGCCTTGGCGCCGCACGCCTCCAGTCGCTCGACGTCGGCCCGGGTGTGGATGCCGCTCTCGGCGACGAGCACTTTCTCGGAGCCACCGCTCCCGGCGATGCACTTGGCCAAGCGCTCGGTGGTGCCGAGATCGATGGTGAAGTTGGCCAAGTCGCGGTTGTTGACGCCGACCAGCCGGGCGTCGATGGCCAGCGCACGATCGAGTTCGGCCTCGTTGTGCACCTCCACCAACGCGGCCAAGCCGGCGCCGGTGGCCAGGCGGTGCAAGTGGGCGAGTTGGGCGTCGTCGAGGCAGGCGGTGATGAGCAGGATGGCGTCCGCGCCGTGCTCGATTGCCTCCGGCAACTGCCGCTCGTCGATCATGAAATCCTTGCGCAACAACGGCAGCGCGACCGCCTCGCGGACGGCGCGCAAATGGTCAAGTGATCCCTGAAAAAACTCGCGGTCGGTCAGCACGGAGAGGCAACTCGCTCCGGCGGCTTCGTAGGTTTTTGCGATCGCAACCGGATCGAAGTTCTCGCGGATGACCCCCTCGGAGGGCGACGCTTTTTTAACCTCGGCGATGAGACCGACCTGCCCACGGCGCGGGGCCAGCAACCCGCCGATGAAGTCGCGCCTCCGGCCGTGCTGCCCGATGGCGGCACGCAACGACTCGACGCTCACCGGCGCGTCGGACAGATGCCCCAGCTCGGTGCGCTTGTGGGCGACGATCTTGTCGAGGATGTTCACGGGGGGCCGACTCCCGCCCGGCCAAGCGCTACTTGAGCGGCTTGACGCGGATGTTGCGGTAGTGGATGACGCTCTTGGGATCGTGCGCCTGCAGGGCAAAGGTGCCGCTGCCGAGCTTGCGGCCGGGCATCGACTTGAGGTGCGGGGCGTTCGGCACCTCGGTCCAGCTTGAGGTGACCTTGCCGTTGATCTTGATGGTGACCTTCTTGTCCTTCACGCGGATCTCGTAGTCGAACCATTCGCCATCCTTGGCCGGGGCCGGGTTGACATCCTTCACCGCGTAGAGGCCACCGGTCTTTTTCGGGTCGCCGTGGGTGTTGTTCACCTGCGCCTCGAAGCCAGCATCCGGCCAGCCGGAGTCCTGGTACTTCGTGTGAAAATAAATGCCGGAGTTGGCCTTCGGGAAAGTTTTCACCTGTGCGCGCAGCACGAAGTTTTTGAAGTTATGCTTCTCGACATCACCGGCGTAGAACAGGTGGGCGCGCGGCCCATCGATGACGATGTTGCCGTCCTTGACAATGATCGACTTGGGGTTTTCGCTGTTGACTCTCCAGCCGTTGAGCGACTTGCCGTCGAACAGGCTGACAAAACCTTTTTCGCCCTTCTTTTTGCCCTTGACCTCGTCCGCGCCAATCACCGCCAACGGAGCCACCAACATTGCTATCAATAGTAACCTGCTCATGGGACGGCCAGCCTAAAGCAAAGTGCCCGCCTGTAAACAATTAAAACAGGCGAAAGGTTTCCGCGCTTGGCCAAGCGAGCTGTGGGGCGGTAGCATCGGGGCGGATGAAACGGCTCACCACCCAACTGCCGGCCAAGCGATGCTTTTACGCGACGGGGTTTCTGCTTGGCCTGTGTGCGTTAGCTTGGCCGGCGTTTGCTGAGCCTCGCATCAATGAGTTTTTGGCAGTGAACAATCGCGGCCTGACCGACGGCGACGGCGAAGCGCAGGATTGGATCGAGATTTACAATCCCGGCGCGAAGTCGGTTCCGCTTGGCAGCTGGTCGCTGAGCGATGACGCGGCGTCGCCGGACAAGTGGCTGTTCCCGGACATCGCGCTTGGCCCGAGAAAGTATCTCGTCGTGTTCGCCTCGGGGAAGGATCGCGCCGACGCGACGGAACCGCACACGAATTTCAAGCTGAACGGCGGCGGCGAGTATCTGGGGTTGTTCAAGCCGGATGCGGCCAAGGCGGTCAGCGAGTTTTCACCGGCTTACCCAAGGCAGCGACAGGATATTTCGTTCGGCCACGGCGCTGGCGGGACGCTTCAATTTTTTGACAAGCCGACGCCGGGCCGGGCCAACGGCAGCGGCTTCGGCGGGTTTGTGGCGGACACCAAGTTCGAACCAAATCGCGGATTTTTCGACGCGCCGTTTCGGGTGACCATCACCGCCGCCACACCGGGCGCGACGATTCGCTACACGCTCGACGGCAGCAAGCCGACAGCGACCAGGGGCAAGGTTTACGCAGGGCCAATCGCCATCGACACGACCGCCACGCTGCGGGCGGCAGCGTTCAAGTCCGGCCTGCGCGCCAGCAACGTGGACACTCACACCTACCTGTTCGCGGAGGACATCATCCGGCAACCGGCCAAGCCGGCCGGCTTTCCCACCACATGGAACGGCCACCCCGCCGACTACGAAATGGATCCGGCGGTGGTGAACGATCGCAAGTACAAGGGCCGCGTGGCCAAGGCACTCAAGTCGATCCCCTCGCTGTCGCTCGTGCTGAACCAGGACGACTTTTTCAAGAACGGTCAAGGTATCTATCCGAAGGGCGAGGGCGTCGAGAAGGCCACTTCGGTGGAGCTGATTTACCCGAAGACACAAGAAAGCAATCAAGCTGATGGATCGGTGCAGATCGTCGGTGGCAGCAGCACCGGCCGCTGGAAGGTGGACAAGCTTTCCATGCGCCTGAAGTTCACCTCTCGCTTTGGGGACACCAGTTTTCAACACCCCCTTTTTGGCGAAGACGCCATGAGCCAGTTTGACACCCTGGTGGTGGATGCCCGACTGAATCAAGTCTGGTCCTACGGCGGTGGTTCCGGGCCCAGCGACCAGAGGCGCCGCGGACAGAACACCCGCGACCAGTTCGTGGCCGACCTCCAAAACCAGATGGGTGGCTTTGCCCCACATGGCATCCATGTGCATGTCTATATCAACGGCCTTTACTGGGGCCTGCATACCCTGCACGAGCGGCCCGACGAGCACTTCACCGCCCACTACCTGGGTGGGAGCAAGGAGGATTACGACGTGATGAAACATCGCAAATCCACCGTCGTCAGCGGGAACAACCGTAGCTACAACGCCCTCATTGCCGCCACCTCCAAAAACCTGTCCGGCGTCTCAGCCTATTCCGCAGTTCAGCAACAGCTCGATATCACCAACTTTATCGACTACATGCTGTTAAACTTCTACGTCGGTAACACCGACTGGTCGCACCAGAATTGGTATGCTTCCTTCAACCACAACAGCCCCGAGGGCCGCTGGCGGTTCCACAGTTGGGACGCTGAACATGTGCTCAAGGGAATCAACGATAACTCTGTCGGAAAAAACAATGCGGCCAGCCCGACTGGCTTTCACCAGAGTCTGAAACGCAACGAGGAATACCGGGTGTTGTTTGGAGACAGGATTCACCGCCATTTTTTCAACAACGGCGAGTTGACCCCGGAAAAGGCGGCTGCAACCTACAAGGTCCGTCTCGACAGCATTGATGAGGCAATCGTTGCCGAGTCCGCACGCTGGGGGGACAATCAGCGCGCCACACCCTTCACCCGCGACAAGGAATGGGTTACCGAAAAGAACCGGCTGCTGGAACAGTATTTTCCGAGACGGACCGGCATCGTCCTGAGCCAATTGCGTGGTCAAAAACTTTACCCCACGCTCACCGCACCAACGTTCAGTCAACATGGCGGATCAGTCCCAACCGGTTTCAAGCTTACATTAAAGGCGTCCAAGGGAGACATATTCTTCACGCTGGACGGAAGCGATCCGCGACTTTCAGGTGGTGCCCTATCCGAAACCGCAAATCGATATAACAAGGCTTTCCCCATTGAGGGCACCGCCCGTGTAAAGTCCCGGGGTAGATACCGAAATGAATGGAGCGCCTTGGCCGAGGCCCAATTTGTTGTTGAGGGTTCCCTGGAGAAACTGCTGATCACCGAGGTGATGTACCACCCGATCCAAGGCCGCTCCGAGTTCCTAGAACTGAAAAATACCGGGACAGAGGCTCTGGACCTGAGCGGCGTGAAGATCAGCGAAGGAATCCGGTTCTCCTTTCCGCAAGGCTTCCAGCTCGCTCCCGGCGCCTTCGTCGTGCTGGCAGGGGACGCGGACACTTTCACCGACCAATTCCCCGACATAACCCTAGGGGGCGTGTACGATGGGCGCCTCTCGAACAGCTCAGAAAAAATCGAGTTGGTCGACAGATTGGCCAAGCCGTTCCTAAGCGTGACCTACTCCGACCAACCTCCCTGGCCCTCAACCGCGGACGGCCGCGGCTTCTCCCTGGTGCCCAGGCTGGTCAACCCAAACACCGACCCGGACGATCCCAATAACTGGCGTGCCAGCGCCACTCCTGGCGGATCACCGGGACGCAACGATCTGCCCCCAAACATCAAGCCGGCATGGATCACCGAGGTGCTGGCCCACAGCGATCCCCCCGCCGTAGACTCCGTTGAAATTCATAACCCCAACACCGCAGCCCTGGACATCAGCCATTGGTTAATCACCGATAATTGGAGTGAGCCCGAAAAATACGCCATACCCAAAGGCACAGTCCTTTCACCGGGAGGCTATGCTGTTTTCACCGAGGAACAGTTCAATGCCAATGACAACGGGTTTGCCCTCGATTCCCACGGCGATCAGGTTTTTCTGTTTTCAGCCGATGCCAACGGCAAGCTCACCGGGTTTTCCGATGGGTTTACTTTTGGTGCTTCGGAAAACGGCGTGACTTTTGGCAGGCTCGTGACAGCCGACGGCCAGGCCCAATATCCTGCCCAGTCGAGACCGAGTTTGGGTCTCCCCAACATCGGCCCCAAAGTGGGGCCGGTCGTCTTTAACGAGATTCACTATCACCCGGAAGTCGCCGGACCGGAGTTCGTCGAGTTGAAGAACATCACCTCACATACGGTTCTGCTGTATGATCCGCAGCACCCCCGGAACACCTGGCGCGTGGGCGGGATTGACTTCCAGTTTCCAACGGGCACATCCATTCATCCAGGCGGGCTGCTGATCATCACCAACGCTGACCCGTCTGATTTTGGCGCGCATTACGCGATCCCGAACGATGTAACAGTTCTGGGGCCGTTCCTGGGAACCCTTCAGGACAGCGGAGAACGCCTCGAATTATTGAAGCCGGACGAACCGGACACGGGTCCCGACGGCAGTGAAATTGTCCCCTACATTGTCATAGACGCGGTACGCTACAACGATAACCCACCCTGGCCGTCTGAACCTGACGGAAATGGCCCGTCGCTGGAGAAACTCAAGCCGGAGCGGCACGGCAATGATTCCGCCAATTGGCGGTCCAGCCCGGGCGGACCATCCCCAGGCGTGGAAAACATGGGCAACCGCCCACCCAGAGTCATGGCCGGCGTGGATCAGGTTATCGAGACGGAATCGCTTCCCGTTTCTGTTAGCCTGTCCGGTATGGTCAGTGATGATGCGAACCCGGATTTTCCAACTGTCAAAACCGAGTGGTCTTTCTCCAATAAACAAACAACCATGATGTTTGTAGACAGCGGCCAGATGCAAACCACCGCTCAGTTGTTCGATCTTGGAAAACACACCTTCCGTCTCACGGCGGACGACGGTCAATACACCGTCTCGGATGAATTAACTATCGAGATCAAGCGCGCCCCAATGAACCGAACATTCATCGCAGCCGGATCGGAATGGCGCTATCTCGACAACGGATCAAACCAGGGCACGAAATGGCGCGCCCGCCTGTTCGATGACAGCAAGTGGAGTGCAGGCCCGGCGCAGCTAGGCTACGGCAACAACGGCGAAAAAACCGAGCTGAGCTTTGGCGGCAGCAGCAGCAACAAACACGTCACCACATTTTTCCGGCACGCCTTCGAGGTGACCGATCCGGCAGGAGTGACCTCGCTCGAAGCGGCCCTTGTGCGCGATGACGGCGCAGTGGCTTACCTGAACGGAAAGGAAATCCTCCGGAGCAACATGCCCCAGGGCAACGTCAGCTACAACACGTTCGCCTCGCTCACAGTGGGAGGAGATGAGGAATCAGCGTTTCAACCATTTACCGTCGATCCTGCCCTGCTGGTGGAGGGCAAAAACGTGATCGCCGTGGAGGTGCACCAAA
>DQOE01000094.1 GCA_015658765.1 Verrucomicrobiota bacterium
CAGGCCGGCCTTGGCCGCGAGTCGATTCAGGAATTTGCCGGACTGATTCGCGACGCCAAAAACGCGGTGCTCGTCTGGAGCATGGGCATCACGCAGCACCCGTGGGGGGCCGACGGTGTGCAGATGATCCTGAACCTCGGCCTGTTGCGCGGCTACGTCGGTCGCGACAAGAACGGGCTGATGCCGATCCGGGGCCATTCGTCGGTGCAGGGCGGCGCGGAGATGGGCGCGTACTCGACGGCGTTCCCGGGCGGCGTGCCGATCAACGCCGCGAACGCCAAGCGCCTGGCCAAGCAGTACGGCTTCGACATCCCCGATTGGCCCGGGATGCAGACCACCGGGATGCTCGATGCCGCGCACGCCGGCGAACTGGATTTGTTCTACTGTCTCGGCGGCAACTTCCTGCGAAACCTGCCGGAGCCCGGCTACGTCGCCGAGGCCCTGGCCAACGTGCCGCTGCGGGTGCATCAGGACATCGTGTTGACCGACCAGATGTTCGTCGAGCCGGGCGAGGACGGCGTGCTGCTGCTCCCGGCCAAGACGCGCTACGAGCAGGACGACGGCGGCGTCGAGACAACGACCGAGCGCCGGGTTGCCTTCAGCCCGGAGATCCCGCGGCAAGTCGGCGAAGCCAAGGCGGAGTGGAAGATTCTGCTCGAGATGGCCAGGGCCGCCCGCCCCGGCCAGGCCGACAAACTCGGCTGCGAAGACGGCTGGAAAGTGCGCGAGGAAATCGCCCGTGTCGTGCCGTTTTACGACGGCATCCAAAACCTGCGCGAAACACACGACGCGTTCCAGTACGGCGGGCCGCATTTGTGCGCCGATGGAAACTTCGCCACCGCCGACGGCAAGGGGCACTTGATCCCGGTCGAGCTGCCGCCGCTGCGGCTGGAGAAGGGCAAGTTCCTCGTCAGCACACGCCGCGGCAAACAGTTCAACTCGATGATCTACGCCGAGCGCGACCCGATCAACGGCGCGGATCGCGACTCGGTGCTGATGAGCGATACCGATGCCGGCGAGCTGGGCTTGGCCAACGGCGACCGCGTGTCGCTGAAGAACGATCTTGGGCAATTCGAGGGCCGGGTGCTCATCGCGCCGATCGCCCCCGGCAACCTGCAAATCCACTACCCGGAGGGGAACACGATCATCCGGCGCGGCAGCGTTGATGCCCGCGGCGGCGTGCCCGACTACAACGCCTGGGTGACGGTTGAGAAAGGGTGAGCTTGGCTAGGCGCTTGGCCAAGTGCGGGCGGGTCAGCGGCGGCGCATCATGGTCTGTTGCAGCTCACGGTCGCTGTCGCGCTTCTTGATGGTCTCCCGCTTGTCGGCGACGCCTTTGCCGCTGCCGACGGCGAGCTGCACTTTCACCTTCCCGTTTTTCCAGTAGAACGCCAGCGGGATAAGCGCCTTGCCTTTCACCGCCGCGATGCTGAACAGCTTGCGGATCTCGCGCTTGTGCAGCAGCAGCTTGCGTGCGGCCTTGGGTTGGTGGTTGGCGGTGTTGCCGTGCGAGTACTCGGAGATGTGCACGTTGTACAGCCACACCTCATCTTTCTCGACGCGGGCGAACGCGTCACGAATCTGCCCCTTGCCGGCTCGGAGCGACTTCACCTCCGTGCCGGTCAGGACGATACCCGCCTCGAACGTCTCCTCGATGTGATACTCGTGGCGGGCTTTCGAGTTGGTGAGGATGGTTTCCATCAAAAAAAAAGCCAGAGGCGCGCGGCCCCTGGCTGATGATGAATCGTTTTGCCGCGATCAGGCCTTGCGGACTCGGCGGCGTGATTTTCTCTTGGGCTTCGGAAGATCCGTTTCCCACTTCATTTTGCCCTCGACGATCTCGGTCAGGGCAATGTCGGCGGTGCTCAGCCCGGCGGTCTCCAAGATCAGGGGCTTGTTGCCGCCGGAGTTCAATTGGCGCACACGCCGCGAGATCAGATTGACCAGTACATTGGGGTTGCCCACCAATTTCAACGCTTTTTCACTTAATTCAGCTTTCAAAATAATCCTCTTTTCTCCAAAAAGGCAAGAAAAACTGTCAAAGCCGCCCCACCAATGCAAGCCCAAATTTTGCAATTGTCAAAGAAACGGCGCTTTCGGTTGGGAGCTTCAAGTGGGGACGCAGATTTTCAGGATTTTGGGGATTAGAGGGATCACTTTTTAATCCTGTAAATCTGCGTTTATCTGTGTCCCATAAGGAGTCCGCTCCGAAAGCGGTGTCGCCGCTTCGCTCTGTCACCGCACTCCAAAGTTTGCCTGCGTTTGGGTTCGGGGACTTGCTCAACCGTGGGCATTTTTTGGTTGGCTGGGTGGGTTGGGGGCGTACGGTGCGCGGAGTTTTGCACTCGTTACGGCCCTGAATCGAGCATGGAAAAAATTGCCTGGAGCAAGCTCATCCGGCGAACGCACATGTACTTGGCGTTGTTCCTCACGCCGTGGATGGTGGTGTACGCGCTGAGTTCGTTTATCTTCAACCACCACGCCCTCTTCAGCGGCGGGAAGCCGTTGGCGCAGTTTGAGAAGGTGGAGGAGCTGCCATACGAGGCGGTGTTTTCCGACGGCATCGAGCCGCGCGAGGCGGGGTTGCAGATTCTGCGCGACCTCGATCGGGAGGGGGCATTTTGGGTCGGGCAAAATCAGAAGCTGACTGCCGAGCGCTTCACGGTGAATCGCAACCGGGCGATCGGGCCGGAGCGGATTCATTATTACCCGCGGGAAAACAAGGTGATCATCGAGCGGCAGAAAACGACGACGGCGTCACTGCTCGTCGGGTTGCACTTGAAGCACGGCATCGGGCATCCGGGCATCGCCGCCAACCTGTGGGGAATCGTCCTTGATTTGGTGATCGTGGGGATGCTGTTCTGGGTGCTGTCCGGCGTCTGGATGTGGCTCGGGATCAAGCCGGCGAGGTTTTGGGGCGGCGTAAGCGGGCTGGTCGGCATCGGGCTGTTTCTACTTTTCATGTTCACCGTATGACGCAGACAAGACGATGAACAACACCAACCTGATTTTCCGGCGCGTGCACCTCTACCTCGGGATGTTGCTGATCCCTTGGGTGCTCATTTACGCCTTGTCGACGTTCACGTTCAACCATCGCGACTGGTTTCGTGGGCAGTTCAATCAGCCGGACTCGTGGACGCAGCTTTGGAAGAAGGAATTCAAGGCGGATGTGCCGAGGCAGCAGCCGAAACTCAAGGAATGGGCGCGGGGTGTGCTGGACGAGAACGGCATAAAGGGCGGGTTCAACGTCCGGCAGAATCCCCAATCTGTGCTGATCAACTTCATCCAGTTTCGCAACCCCATTCGCGTGACGTACCGAAAAAACTCGGGCCAGCTTCTGGCCGAGCAAAAGAGGACGACTCTCGCCGAGATGATGGCGCGGATGCACGTCCGCCACGGCTATGGGCGGGGCGGGGTGTTGTACAACAGTTGGGCGTTTGTGGTGGACCTGGTTTGTTTTGCGATCATCGCGTGGATTGCCACCGGGCTGTACATGTGGTGGAAGCTGCCCGCGACGCGCAAGGCCGGCTGGGTGGCGATACTCTCCGGCTTGGCGACGTTTCTTTTGCTGGTGTTCACGATCTGATGGCGGCGCGGCCAAGCCAACCCGCGGCGCTCACGATCGCCGGCTCGGACAGCAGCGGTGGCGCTGGCCTGCAGGCGGATCTGCGGACGTTGGCCCGGCTCGGGGTGCACGGCGCCAGCGTGGTGACGTGCGTCACGGCGCAGAACCCCGGTGCCGTCACGGCGATTCACCCGACACCGGCCAAGGTCGTCGCCGCGCAGCTCGACTCCGTTTTCGGCAGTCTGCCGATCCGCGCGGTGAAGACCGGCATGCTGTACTCACGGGCGATCATCGACGCGGTGGCGGGGCGCTTGGCCAAGCGCCAGCGCCTGTCGCTGGTGGTGGATCCGGTGATGCTCTCGAGCAGTGGCACGCCGCTGCTCAAGCCAAGCGCGGCGACCACCTTGGCCAACCGCCTGTTCCCCTTGGCCAAGCTGGTGACGCCGAACCTCGACGAGGCGGCGGCCTTGGCCAAGCGGCGGGTGCGCGAGCCGGAGGAGATGCGGGACGCGGCTCGGGCGATCCACGAACAGTTCGGCTGCGCGGTGTTGGTGAAGGGCGGGCACATGAAAACCACCGAGGCGATCGACCTGTTTTACGATGGGCGCGAGGAGTTTTTACTGTCCGCGCCGAGGGTTCGGGGGGTGTCGCCGCCGGGCACGGGATGCACCTATTCGGCGGCGATTACGGCGTTTTTGGCCAAGGGCGAGCCGCTGCCGAGGGCGGTGGAATTGGCCAAGCAGCACGTTGCGGAGGCGTTTTCAGGGGTTTTTCGGGTCGGAAAGCACCGTTTTTTGGGCTGATCCAGCTTGGCCAAGGGCGAGGTTTTCGGCAACTTTTCCGCTTTTTTGGTGATTCATCCAGCCGAATGCCGGTGGAGCCGCTTGGCCAGCCGGCGGCTTTTTCATGGCACAATTCAGTTACAAGGCGCGGAGCCGCTCGGGGCAGGTGAAGCAGGGCGTGCTCGAGTCGGCGGATCGGGCGGGGGCGCTGTCGATATTGCAGCGCGACGGGCTGTTCCCGGTGTCGGTCCAGGCGGCCAAGGGCAAGGGCAAGCCGGAGAAGGCGGCGCGTGCCGCCAAGGCCGCCGCGCCCAAGCCGCTCAAGGAGGGCAGACGGAAGGGCCGACTGTTTGGCCGGAAAAACCGCAAGCCCAAGCTGCAGGACTCGGCGACGTGGATGTTGCAGTTGGCGAACCTGCTTCGTTCCGGGATGCCGCTGACGATGGCGCTCAACAGCATGGTCAGCATCTCGGGCAAGGGCATCAGCGAGGAGGTGGCGATCGGGCTGAAGCAGGATGTCAACGAGGGCAAGACGCTGTCCGAGGCGATGGCGAAGAATCCTATTATCTTCAACGAGATGTCGGTCAACATGGTGCGGGCCGGCGAGGAGAGCGGCGCGCTGGAGCAGGTGCTGCGGCGCCTGGCCGAGCACTTCAAGCGGTTCGCCGAGGTGCAGTCCAAATTTACGGCGGCGATGATTTATCCGGCCATCGTCGGCTTGGTGGGTTTTGTGATCGTCCTGTTTTTCATGACGTTCATGCTGCCGAAGTTCACGGAGATTTTTGATAGCTTCAACGCCACGCTGCCCAAGTCCACACAGTTGCTGATGAGCGTCGGCGAGCTGGCGGTGAACCCGGTTTTCTGGATCGTGTTGTTCGTCGTGGTGATGGCCGGCAGCATCCTGTTCATACGGTACAAGGCCACCGACAATGGCCGCCGAAGAATCGATGACATCAAGCTGCGCCTGCCGGTGTTGGGCAAGGTGATGCGGCTGAACCTGTTCGGCCAATTCGCGCGGACGCTCTCGACGCTGCTCACCAACGGCGTGCCGGTGCTGACGGCGCTGCGAATCACCCGGGACGTGATTCCCAACGTGATCATCAAGGACGCCATCGTCATGGCCCGCGAAGCGGTGACGGATGGAAAGTCGCTGGCCGAGCCGCTGGCCCGCAGCGAGCTTTTCCCCAAGTTGTTGATCGATCTGGTGCGTATCGGGGAGGACACCGGCGACGTGCCGGGCGCGCTTGAGAACCTCGCGCTCACTTACGAGAACGACCTCGAGCTGGAGTTGCGGGTGATGACCAACCTGATCGAGCCGGCAATGATCATCATCATGGCGGTCGGCGTGGGCGGGTTGCTGTTCAGTATTTTGCAGGCGCTCTTCACCATCACCAACAACATCGCCCGGTGATGAAGCCGCGTCGCGCCAACCCGGGCCGCACAGCCGTTTCGGCCTTCACGCTGATCGAGTTGATGGTGGTGATGGGCCTGATGATGATCATTCTCGCGATCGGCGTGCCAAGAATGGTGCAGGGCAACCGGTCGCCGCTTGGCGAAAGCCTGAACGCGGTGATGGAGGCCTGCGCGGCGGCCCGCCGGCAGGCGATCCTCTCCGGCGGCACGGCGAGGGTGACCATCCGGGGGGCAGAGGAAGGTACGGGGTTTATCATCAGCGCCGGCTCCGGAGGGGGCAGGGCCAAGGCGCGAAAGGCCGAGAGCATCAACTCGGACATGGTTGGGTATTTGGATGAAGCGCCCAAGCCGGCACCCAAGCCAAGCGCGGGCGCCGGGTTCAGCGGCCGGATTCACGACGAGGTGGCCGTTCATTTTATTTCCGTGAACTTCGACGAATCGATGGACAAGGACCAGGTGGAGGTCAAATTCTATTCCAACGGCACGTCGGACGAGTTCACCATCGGGATGCGGCACGAGTACGGCGACGCGGTGCTGCGGTTTGTGCAACTGGACTCGGTGACCGGCTTGGCCTACATCAAGACAGAGTATGAGATTTTGCAGCGTTAACAGGAACCGCTTGGCCAGGCGGGGCGGCTTTTCACTGATCGAGGTGACGATCGCGATGGCTATCTTTTTCGTCTGCATATTCGCACTGCTCTCGCTCACGACGCTGGGCCTGAACACGGCGCGGCGGCTGGAATTTGTCGAGCCGGACATCGGCTGGGTGGCGTCCGAGTTGTCGCTGACCAATGTGGTGGAGGAGGGGTTCGAGACGGGCGACTTCGGCGA
>DQOE01000257.1 GCA_015658765.1 Verrucomicrobiota bacterium
GAGGCCGGCACGTCGGATCGGTTTGACCTCTCGACCCATGTGGATCTTCTGCGAAAAGGCGATAATGTGCTGGCCATCGCGGGCCTGAACTCCGGCCGGGGTAGCTCCGACATGAGCCTGAAGGCCGAGCTGGGTTTTTTGCCGACCACGCTGCACGCCAGCTTTCGACTGGCAAAGGAAGGCGGTGAGTTGAAGCTGAGCCAGTCCGACGGGCAGATCGTGGACAGCGTCCGCTACGGCAAACAGGTCACCGACCAATCGTACGGCCGGGCCCATAGCGGGGAGAGCAACTGGGGCTTTTTCCTGACACCCACCCCGGGCGCATCCAATGCCGGCCCACAACAGGTCAAGCCGGTCGACTCAAAGCTGGTGTTTTCCCCCAAGCCCGGTGTTTACGAGACCGGGGTGGAGGTGCGGATCACTGCCGAGGCATCCAACAGGGTGGACATCCGCTACACGCGCGACGGCGCCGAACCAACTGCTGAGAGCAAATGGGTGGACGGGCTGATACAACTGGACAAGACGGGGCTGTTTCGCGCGGCGGCGTTCGTGGGCAGGGAGCAGGTTGGAGCGATCAAGTCGGCCACCTACCTTGTCGGGCGGCAACCGACGCTGCCGGTGATGTCGATCTCGATGAAGCCGGAAGATTTTTACGAGGTGCACATGCGCAGCAGCGCCACCGGACGGGGCAGCGAACGCACCTCCCACATGGAGCTGTTCAACACGAAGGGCAAACGCAAGGTATCGACCGGGTTCGGCATGCGGCTGCATGGCGGCGCCGGGCGGCGGGGAGATTTCAAGACGAAGAAGTCGTACCGCGCCTATTTCCGAGACGTCTACGGCTCGCCCAAGGTGAAGTACAACATCATCCCCACGGCCGGCGTGAAGGATTTCGATAAGCTCGTGCTGCGGGCCAATGCCAACGACCGCGCACCGGGCGGGGCCTACATCCGCGACCAGTTGATGCGCGACCTGCACAAGGACATGGGAGGGCTGATTTCAAACGGCACATGGTGTCTGCTTTACGTCAACGGCGTGAACTACGGGGTGTACAACGTCGTTGAGCGGATGGATGAGGAGTTCCTGGCGTCGCACATGGGCAAGGGGGAGTTCGACATCATGAAAACTGGGAACACAATCCTCAGCGGCACTCGTGATGCTTGGGAGGAGCTGGGCCGTTTCATCTCCTCAACCGATATTTCGCGGAAGGAAAACTTCGAGGCACTGCAGAAACTCGTCAATATCGAGGACTTCACGGCGTACATTATCGTGAACCTGTGGGGACAAAACTATGACTGGCCACATAACAACTGGTACGCCGCGCGCCGGTTGCAGGGCGGCAGGTGGCGATTCATGTGCTGGGACTCCGAGTGGGGAATCCGCGGCGGACCGTACAAGCCGGACACCGGCTCTTACGCCTTTATCGACAGCGGCGGCGCGTACGGCTTCAGCACACAGCGAAAGATGTTCATCGCGCTGCTCGGCAACCCGGAGTACCGCGAGTATTATCAGGCCGAGGTCCGCCGACACCTGGACGGGGCGTTGTCGGAGGAGAACGTGCTGCGCCGGACCCGGGAGTTGAGGGATGCCATCGCAAACGAGGTCGCGCACGAATATCGCGTACGTAACTATGACATCAAGGTCTGGCATCGGAAAATTGAGGAGGTCGAGGAGTTCGGGCGTATCGCCGGAAAAAATTTCCGCAGGTGGACGAACGACTACTTTGCGTTCCGCAACAAGCCGGTTTCCAATCCCGGACTGGCCCGACTTCAAAACGAGGCCGGCTATCGGCACGTCGTCCATCGGGATGCTGATGGCGAATGGAGTGAACTCATTGCCGCTCCCGGTAGCGACGACTGGGCGACCTCCGCACTGCCCCTCTTTCCGCCGGTTGCAGGTCGCCCGGCGCTGTACGCCCTTGCCGGGGACGAGCGCCGACTCGTCTGCCGCGGGACGGACGGACATATTTACGAGCACTCCAGCGCGTCGAACGCCGGGGCGGAAGGCAAGTGGAACCGGCAAAACCTGACCGGGCAGCTTGGCCTGTTGAAGGCGGCGGCCGACCCCTCGGTGGTGGTCGCGAACGGTGTTCCGCACATAGTCTACGTCGATGAACTTGGGGAAATCCATGAACTGTGGCTCGACGGCCAATGGCGGCACTTTCCCCTACCCGCAATGCCCCGGGCCGAGGGCGGCGCGGTAGCTTCGCTGGACGGTTCAACGTTGTGTGTGATGTACCTCTCGATGTTTGGCGTGCCGTACGAACAGTCGCTCGACCTGAACTCGGCCACGCCGGATCAGCGATCCTGGCGAACCGACGGCGTGCATCGACTGCCCGCGCTTGGCCAACCGCTTGGCCTTACAGTGAACGGCAGACGCGAGGCCGTTTTTCTTGCCACCCGCGCTTGGCCAAGGAGGCCGCCATACGTGTTTGACTGGAACGAACGCCGGCGCGTCCCGGGCTATCGCACCTATCAAGGCAAACGCAACACATTGGTTTACGCAAAGGAGATTGGTCAACGGTTCAAGGACTTGTTCTCGATCGACCACACCACCGACCAACTGGAAGGGGTGTTCACGCTGTTCAGCGACGCGGAGAACAGCCGGCACTATCTGGCATTCCGCGACACGGAGGGCGGTATTCGCGAGAGTGTGCATCAGGGCGAAACATGGGCCATGACCAAGCC
>DQOE01000265.1 GCA_015658765.1 Verrucomicrobiota bacterium
CAGTGCTAACCATGCTCGGGGTTATTCTCGGCGTAGCCAGCGTGGTAACCATGTCCGCCATCGTGGATGGGCTAGAAAAGGCCATGAGAGACAACATTATTATTTATGGTGGCCTGAACAAAGTACTCATTCGCGATAGCGATCCGCCAGACTATCAGGATCATATAGCCGACACATCACCTGGCAAAACGCTGAATGACGTCTATGCGCTTAAACGAGGGGCCACACTGCTTTCCCTCGTTTCCCCGGAGATGGGGCACCGTGCCCGCATCACATACCAACGGCGTAGCTGCTATCCTTCCGAATTCATCGGGGCCTGGCCGGTCGTGCTGGAAATGAATCGACATACTCTTCAGTACGGGCGGTTTTTCAACGAATTGGACGAGCGGGAGGCAAAACCGGTTTGCGTTATCGGTGCCCACATCCGCAACCGACTGTTCGGAGATCCGGAATCAACCGATCAAGAGATCAATCCGGTGGGCAAGATCATCCATATCAACCGGCAGCCGTTCACCGTGATCGGAATGTTCACCGAGTATATGACTGATGCCGAGCGGAAACGAAGGGAACTCGAGAGACAGAAACGCAAAGACCGGACCGGACCCAAGCGTCATACCGGATACCGTTTCCGTCGAGACGGCTTTCATCACAAAAATAATGTGGTTTATATCCCGATCAACACCATGTGGATGAGATTCAAAGTCTCCAGTGGAACCGATGATACCCCGGAACCCAACTTGACAGATATCGATATCAAGGTGGCTGATTTGAACTACATGGAGAAAGCCCTGGATCAGGTCCGCAATATCCTCCTGCATACTCACAATGGAGTTGAGGATTTTAGATTCTCCACATATGCAAGCCGCATTGCTAGTGCTGAGAAACGCATTAAAAACGCAAACCTGATTGGGCTCATTATCTCAGCGTTAAGCCTATTCGTTGGCGGCATCGGGATCATGAACATCATGCTTGCCAGCATCAACGAACGGATCCGTGAGATCGGCACCTTCAAGGCTCTAGGTGCTACTAACCTCTCTATTTTTCTTCAAATTATGATGGAAAGCGCTACTCTAGCCATTATGGGTGGCTTGGTGGGCCTACCCACTTCGTTCGGAACGATTTGGCTACTCACTCAATTGATTCCCCAGCAGAACGTGCCCATTATCACGTCGGAAGCCCTGTTAATAGGACTCACCTTCAGCGTCCTAACGGGGATCATTGCTGGCCTGTTCCCGGCTTACAAGGCTTCCCAGCTGAATCCCATTCAGGCGCTTCGGTACGAGTAGGCTCCGCTTGGCCAATCGCATTGGCAAAAGCATGCCAAATAGGATTGTCTTTTACCCGCCGACAAACTCCTTGGGCTTTCTTGCCCTATTAATCCCGCTTACGCCTGGACTTTCTGTCGTTGTCCTCGTCATCACGCTCTCGGTCATCACGCTCTCGCTCATCACGCTCTCGGTCATCACGCTCTCGCTCATCACGCTCTCGCTCATCACGGTCTCGCTCATCACGGTCTCGGTCATCACGGTCTCGGTCATCACGGTCTCGGTCATCACGGTCCCGGTCATCACGGTCTCGGTCATCACGGTCTCGGTCATCACGGTCTCGGTCATCGTGGTGGCGATCACCATCGTGATCATGGTCATGACCAAACAATGCGCCAGAGGTCGACGACACCGCTTTTTCGGGAATGTCTACCGTGGCGTCGAATGCCTTGCGGGCGGATTCGAACGGGTGAAATGGGGCACCAATGGCGTAACCGGTCATCCGAAAGGGATACTTGATCACTTTATCTGTAAGGCTCTCGTGATCCCGGTGATGACTGTGATGTCCGCAGCCGACAGTGACCAACGCGGCCACCATAGTGAATAGTATGGATTGAGTGTTCATTTTCGTTAGTTGATCCGCCAGCCGGCAGTTAATCATCAAACACAAGCTGACTGGAGGGATCTACACCATGCCCGCGAGAACGTCAACGACGCAGCCTTGTGAAATGGCTGCCGAGCTTCCATCATTGGCCAAGCGGTGAGCGACGACGCCAACATCCATCCGGCCATTGATCCTGCCCAGCTCCAGCGGCTTTATCAGGTAAGCAAGGTCATCCACTCGGCCCTCGACCAGCAGGAGGCGCTTGGGCTCATCGTGCGCGAGGCGGTTGGCCTCGTAGGTGCCACCACCGGCTCGGTCGTGCTCATCAACCCCTCCGACAGGTTGCTCGAGATACAGGCCGCGCACGGGCTGCCGGACGGCTCCTCGAGATTCAAGCTGCGCATCGGCGAAGGCATCACCGGCTGGGTGGCCCAACAGGGCAAAACGGCTCTCGTGCCGGATGTGCGAAAGGACGCCCGCTACGTCCAGATTCACGGTCACACCCGCTCCGAGTTGGCCGTGCCACTAGAGGTCAACGGCTCCATTCGCGGCGTGATCAATGTGGATTCTGACCAGCTCAACGCCTTTTCCGAAACCGACCAGGCGCTACTGACTGAGTTGGCCAGCCAGGCGGCCACAGTCATTCACAACGCCTTCCTTTACGAGCGGTCTCGCATCCGGGCCGACCTGTTCGAGTCGCTCATCACCGTCGGCCAGGCGATCAACTCCGCCGTTGATCTCGACGATGCGCTGACCGCCATCACCCGCGAGGCGTGCAGCCTGATGAGCGCCCGGACCAGCGCGCTGCAACTCCTCGACGAGAGCGGCGACCTGTTGGCCCTCGGTGCCTCGCACGGCGCCGGGGGAGCCTACCTCAACAAGCCGGACGTCGTCGTGTCCGACAGCTTTCTCGGCGCTGTGGTGCACCGCATGAAGCCGCTGCAGATCGAGAATATCCAGACCTCCAACGCCTACCAACAGCAGAACATGGCGCGCGAGGAGGGGCTCGTCGCCCTGCTGAGCGTGCCGTTGGTTTTCGGCGGGAGCGCCATCGGCACGCTCAACATTTACAAGGCCGACGCCTACGTTTTCTCCAACGACGAAATCCGCATCGCCATGGCACTGGCCGAGTTGTCCGCCATCGCCATCGAGAAGGCGCGACTGCTCGACCGCATCGTCGAGTCGGAGGAATTGCTTCGGCAAAACGAAAAACTCTCCGCGCTTGGCCTGCTCGCCGGCGAGGTGGCGCACGAGATCCGCAACCCGCTCACCGTCCTCAAGATGCTGTACCACTCGCTTGGCCTCGAGTTTCCGGCAGACGACCCGCGCGCCGAGGACGTGCGGATCATGGGCGAAAAAATCGATCACCTGAACACCATCGTCGAGCAGATCCTCACCTTCGCCCGCAACGCCGAGCCGCAACTCCAGCCCACCGACGTCAACAAGCTCATCGACGACCTGCGCATCCTCGTGCGCCGAAAAATCGCGCAGCAAAAAGTCGAGTTGGAAACGCGCTTGGCCAAGGCCCTGCCGCAGATCCGTGCCGATGCGCCGCAACTGAGTCAGGTGTTTTTAAATCTCACCCTCAACGCGCTCGAGGCCATGCCGGATGGCGGCCGCCTAGCCATCGAGACGCGGGCCATCCACCTGCCGAAGTCGGCGCCGGAGCCGACTCACATCCGCATCGAGTTCACCGACACCGGCTGCGGGATGGACGCCGAGACGCGCGAGCGCGCCTTCACTTCGTTGCTCAACACCAGCAAGCCGGGCGGAACCGGCCTTGGCCTGGCCATCGTCGGGCGCATTGTCGAGTCCCACGCCGGCCGCATCAAGATCAAGCCAAGCCCCCCCGGCACCACCTTCAGCATCCTCCTGCCGGCGGCCGGTTAGCCGCTGCGCTTGGCCGAGCGATTCTACTGCCCCCGGCGGCGCGCTGGGACAGCACGCCCTACCTGCCGCTTGGCCTAGGCGAAGCGGGTTCTGCCCGGGACGGGGATGGCGTAGCGGCCGTCTTCGTCCGGCAGGGCCGGCGGAGCCGCCTCCCAGCCAAGCACTTCCGGCATGGTGTTTTCGGTGGAGTTCAACGCCTCGTCAGCGGTGATCATTTTGCCGGAATAGGTGGCCATGCGGCCCATCACGGAAGTCAGCGTGCTGTGCGCTCCGTAGAAGGCCTCGTTGTACGGCTTGTCATTTCGGATGGCGTCAAACAGGTCGTCGTGCTCCTGCTGGTACGGGTTTTTGCCGCCACCGGGGAAGCGCCAGGTTTGTTTCCCGTCATTGCCGGACAATGCATGCGGGCCGCTCACGGTCGCCCGGCCCTTGGTGCCCTGCACGTGCTCGGAGACGCTGTTCCAGCAGCCTCGGATGTGCCGGCATTGGCTGAACATGTAGCTGCCATCCGGGTATTTGTACTCGACGGCGTGGTGGTCAAAAATCTCGCCGTGGTCGATGCCGGTACGAACCTCGCGGCCGCCCAGTCCCTGGCAACTCGCCGGATGGGTGCCCTTAACCCAGTTGATGACGTCGAGATTGTGGATGTGCTGCTCATCGATGTGGTCGCCGCACAGCCAGACGAAGTAGTACCAGTTGCGCATCTGATATTCCATCTCGGTGAGCTTGCGTCCAGCTCTCTGCTCAAAGCCCTTGCGGTCACGCACCCAGACGCCGCCGCCGTTCCAGTAGGCGCGTGCGGAGACGATATCGCCGATGGCACCGTCCTGAATGCGCTTGATGACTTCCTGATAGCCAAGCTGATGGTGACGTTGCAGGCCAACGCCGACCTTGAGGTTTTTCTTCTTGGCCTCTGCGGCGGCGGCCAACACTTGGCGGACGCCCTTGCCGTCGACGGCCACCGGCTTCTCCATGAAGACGTTCTTGCCCTGCTTGATCGCCTCGGCAAAGTGGATCGGCCGAAAGCCCGGGGGCGTCGCCAGGATCACCATGTCGGCCATGCTGATGGCTTTTTTGTAGGCATCGAAACCGATGAACTTATTCTCCTCTTTCACGTCCGCTTTCAGGCCGTGATTTTTTTGCAATCCCTTGAGGCTGCCGTCCATGCGATCCCTGAAGGCATCGGCCATGGCGACGAGCTTGACGTCGCCCGCGGTGCTGAGTGCCTGGTTGGCCGCTCCGGAGCCACGGCCGCCGCAGCCGACCAGCGCCACCTTGATCGTGTCACTGGACTGGGCGAACGCGCCGCGCTCGATGGACAGGCTGCCCAACGCCACCGCACTGCCGGCGATTGCTGAACTGGACTTGAGGAAACCACGGCGATCCAGCCGAGAGTCGTTTTTTGGGGTATTCTTGTTGTGTTTCATTAAACGGTTTTTGTTCAAAATTGGAAAGGAACCGGCGGCAGCTTAATCCGGCTCACCCTCGGTTGTCCAATACTTATGCATATCCTCGGCCGAGGGGACGATCAGCGGCCGAATCACGCGAAACCCGAGGAATTGGGCGTCGGTGTGGTACCAGATGCTCTTGGGCAACTGCGGATCCTGGAACTTCCAGTCGGCCGAGGACGCGATACGGCCGGCGCTGCGCAGCCCCTGCGGCTTGTCCATCCATGAGCCACCGCGGGCGACGCGGGGGTAGAGCGACTTGCCGTACTCGAAGGGATTGGAAACGGCCTCCTTGAATGTCGCGTAAATATCCGGGACGAACTGGTCGAGCGCCCACTCGGACACGTTGCCGTGCATGTCGTGCAGGCCCCACGGGTTGGGTTTTTTCGTGCCGACTTTTTGGTACTTGAAGTCGCTGTTGCCCTCGTGCCAGGCGTGCTCGCCGAGCAATGCGGGATCGTCACCGAAACTGTACATCGTGGTGGTGCCGGCGCGGCAGGCGTACTCCCACTCGGCCTCGGTCGGCAGGCGGTAGTAGTGGCCGGTCTTGGCGGTAAGCCATTTGCAGTAGGTGTTGGCGGCGTGCTGCGTCATGCTGATCGCCGGGAAATCGTCGGTGCCCATCCCGAAGCTCATCTCGACGTACGGCGTGGTTGGCCGCGCGACGGCATCGGAGACGGCGTTGAGTTCCGGCTTGTAGCCGCGAATCTTCATCACCATTCGTTCCTCCTCCTCGTAGATGAACAGCGTGTAGGTGTTCCACGTGGTCTCGGTCTTGCCCATCCAGAACGGCGCGATCTTCACCGTGTGCGTCGGCCCCTCGGTCGCCTTCCGGCCGGGTTCATCGGCGGGACTGCCCATCACGAATTCGCCACTCGGTATGGGCACCATCTCAAACTTGACGCCGGTGCCGGGAATCTCGTCCTCGTACGGCTTCATGGTTGGCTCGAGTTGCCTGATGAGCTTCTCGATCGCCTTCGTGCGTATGTCGATGACGACCTTGGGCGCGGCGGCGAGGCTTCCGCCAGCGACGGGTTGTTTGCCGGTGTCGCGGCGGGTCTGCTCGAGTTTCAGCCCCTCGGGCCAGGCGGCGCCCTGCACGATCCAGTCGCGCAACAGGTCGAGCTGCTCCTGCGGCAGCGGGCCGCCCTTGTTGGATGGCGGCATCAGGTCGTCGTGGTTGGCCGGCAGCGTCACACTCTGGTAAAGCGTGCTTTTCTCCAGGTCGAATGGCACGATCGCCGTGCCGTATTCGCCGGCCTCGAAGGCGTGCTCGCGCTCGTCGAGCCGCAAGTCGCCCTTGTCGTGCCCCTCGCGGTGGCAACTCACGCAGGACGACTCCAAAATCGGTTTGATGTCCTTGGCAAAATCGATCCGGCGCACCTGCTGGATGACCAGCCCCTCCGGCCACTTGGCCCCGGCGGCGATCCATTCCTTGAGCACGTTGGCCTGGTCGCTCGTGAGCAGTTCGCCCTTGGCCGGCATGATGTCGTCGTCGTCCGGCAGCAGGACGGTGGAGGTGTAAAGCGAGCTTTTCTCCGGCTTGCCGGGCACGACGACCCTGCCGTATTCGCTGCCCTCCAGCAGCCCTTCGTGGGTGTGGAGCCGCAGTTCGCCCTTGTCATTTTTCTCGCCGTGACAGCTCAGGCAGGCCGACGCGAGCACCGGCTGGACCTGTTTCTTGAACGACACCTCGGCCTTGGCCAAGCCACCCAGCGAAGCCAGCGCGGCTCCGGTTAACAGCAATCGATTCACCTTGGTTTGCATCTCCAAAAGCCGGGTAATGTCCGTGGAGAACCGCGCAATGTCAATCAGCGGGTTTCGCTTGACCAAGCGCAGCCGGTTTGCCGCTTGCCGCGCACCCGGCAGCCCGGTAGATTTTCGGTTCGTCTCAATGGGAACAATTGCTCCACGACGGAACGGCTTCACGCTGATCGAGTTGCTGGTCGTGATCGCGATCATTGCCATCCTCGCCTCGCTGCTCCTGCCCGCGCTTGGCCGGGCCAAGGAGAAAAGCAAGGCCGCCCGCTGCAACAGCAACCTCCACCAGCACGCGCTGGCGTTTGCCATGTATGTCGATGACAACGAGGACTACTACCCGGCCTATTCGCAGTGGGGCACGCTCGGCGGCAAAAAGGGCGAGATGACCCTGCACGGCGGCTTGGTGAAACCGGAGAAGCGGCCGCTCAACGCCTACGCGCCTTCGTTCGGCGTGTTCCACTGCCCGGCCGACAAGGGCGACTCGCTGCACACCGACAAGTTCCCGAAAAAAATCCGGAGCTGCTACGACGGCTGGGGCAACAGTTACCTGACCGTGTGGTCGGTGGAGACGCTGCGCATCCAGCATGTCACCGGCGATTCCAACTACGACCTGCGCAGCTCGCGTCGCCCGATGAAGTCGTCCGAGATGAGCCGCAGCCCGTCGAACAAGCTGGTGACCGGTGACTGGCCGTGGTGGGCGGACCGGAAGAAAACGCACCTCCGGAGCCAATGGCACAACTACCACGGCCAGTACCGGTTCAACGTGCTGCTGGGAGACGGTCACACCGAGTTTTTCGAGTTCCCCAAGGAGGCTTACAACTGGAACTACACCGGGCCAAAGCCGGATCCCGGCTACAAATGGTGGTGACCTTGGCCAAGCGCGGGGTCAGATCAGTTCGCGGATCGGCTTGTGGCCGTCGGTGATGTAGTGCGGCCGGCCGGTGAGGTCGGGCAGCGTCGCTGTGTCGGTGTCGATGCCGACGTGATGGTACAGCGTGGCCAGCACCTCCATAAAATGCACCGGCCGCTCGGAGGCTTCGCCGCCCAAGCGGTCGGTCGCGCCAATCACTTGGCCGTGTTTCATGCCGCCGCCGGACAGCAGCGCGCACGAGACGCGCGGCCAATGGTCGCGGCCGCCGTCCTTGTTGATTTTCGGCGTGCGACCGAACTCGCCCCACACGCAGACGGCCACGTCTTTGTCGAGGCCGCGATCGTGCAAATCCCGGATGAGCGCCGAGACGCCCTGGTCGAACATCGGCATGTCGCTGCGGGCGTTACCGTAGTTGTTGCCGTGCCAATCCCAAAAACTGAACGCCACGGTGACCACCCGCACGCCGGCCTCGACCAAGCGGCGGGCGACGAGGAATTGCTCGAGGATGCGCGGCGCGGCATCGCCGCGGATGCCGGTGTCACCCTTGCCGTACATCTCGATCGTGCGCGTGGGTTCGCGGGTGTGGTCAAGCGCCTCGGCCAGGCGGCTCGAGGTCAGGATGCCGAACGCCTGCTGGTTGAAGGCGTCCATCCCCTCCATCAATCCGGCAGTATCGACGTCGCGGCGAAACTGGTCGAAACTCTGCAGCAACCCCATCCGGTCCTTCAGCCGGTCGAGACTGATGCCCTTGAGCGTCATGTCCGCCTTGCCGTCGCCCTCGGGCCGGAACGACTTGTGCGCCACGCCACAAAAACCGGGCTTGGCGGCATTGTACGGGCGATGCTTCATCCTCGGCTCGAGCCCGACGAACGGCGGCAGCGACGGGTTCCGCGCCCCCTGCAGCTTGGAGATCACCGCGCCAAAGGTGGGCCAGCCTCCCGCCGGTTTTTGCGAACCGAGCGTGTGGCCGGTGAAGCAGATGTGGTTCGAGTGTTCGTCACGCGCGCCGACGATGGAGCGGATCGGCGTCGCCCGGTGCATTTGCTTGGCGATCAGTGGCAGCATCTCGCTGATGTGAATGCCCGGCACGGCGGTGCGGATCGGCTTGAACTCGCCGCGAATCTCCCTCGGCGCGTCCATCTTCAGGTCGTACATGTCCTGATGCGGCGGGCCGCCGGGCAGGTAAATCATGATGATGGATTTTTCGCGCTTGCCGCCGCCCGAGGATGCGGAGGCCCGCAGCAGCTCCGGCAACGCCAGGCCGCCCATGCCCAAGCCGCC
>DQOE01000403.1 GCA_015658765.1 Verrucomicrobiota bacterium
AGGAACCCAAATCTTTCCCGTACGTGAGTCCCCCAGGCTACCAGCCAAAAAGTCATCGTTGTCTCCGGCATACATCAGCCAGGCAAGGACAACTTGCTTGTTGTTGCTCATGCAACTGATCCCGCTAGCCTTGGCTTTGGCCTTGGCCAACGCCGGCAGCAACAGGCCAGCCAGAATGGCAATGATGGCGATCACCACCAGCAACTCAATCAGAGTAAAACCACTTTTTTTTATTTTCATGATAAAAACAGGAATCTGATAAACCCCTTTGACTGAGCCATCAGATTGGCGGGCAATTTTTCGACAAAAAAGCGGCCCGTTTGAGCCGCCTCTTGGAAGCAGTGAAACCTTACTTTTGAATCAACGCAGAAGTTCGCTCCTGCATCCACACGATGTCCGGACTACGAACCCCACCCTTCATCGCCGGGCCGCGTTTTTCCAAGTCAGTTCCCGACCAAAGCCATTTGTGAATCTCAGAGTGGCCATCCGCAAAGGCAAAACCAGCGGCCATGTTGTGGTAGGTGGCCGGCCAGTCGATCATTCGAAAGTTGGACGGCCCGGGCCCCAGTGTGGCGAAGCCCGCGTCGTTAATGCTCATGTGGTTTTCGTCCACCAGCATGAAGGTGCTCGAGGCACCCGGTGCGTTGAAGCTGCTCATTTTGCCGAAAGTGTACCAAGTCTTGCCCAGAGTATGGCCGTGGTTGCCGTCCAGCCAGGGGCCATTGACTGCCAGCTTGGACTTGGACCGATAAGGGTTGGTTCCCACCGCCTGGCTCATGGCGATACTTCGATACCGGGAAACCGTCTTGGATACTCCCCCCTCCCTCACTTTGTATTTACTGGGGTCGGCGGGACAGCGCCAAGTAGAGATGTTACCACCAAGATAGGGGGCGATACGGTTAAGCGACCAAGGCTTCACTCTCAAGTTGTACTGGTCCACATCGCTTGGTGTGGGGCCTGTCAGGTAAAAACGGGCGTTACTCGGATTGCTGGCTTGGCCGCTGCACCAGTTTTTCCATGGAGTAGTATTGCCATCATCAGGATTGGGCGGAATGTAATCCTCCTCATCCGAGGCATACAGGTGAAACCCCTTGAGCATCTGGTTGGTGTTGTTCATGCAGTAGATGCCGTGCGCCTTGGTCTTGGCCTTGGCCAACGCCGGCAGCAACAGGCCAGCCAGAATGGCAATGATGGCGATCACCACCAGCAACTCAATCAGCGTGAAACCGCCCTTTTTATTTTTTGTTTTCATAAATGTCCTTTCGTCAAAAGCAGGCAAGTCAACCTGCCTCTTGGCCAAGCGGCTGTCAACCGTGAATCGGGCGAAAATCAGAGGTCCAGCGGGCCGATCATCTTGTCCCCTTCCATCTCGTAAATGCCCACCAAATAGTCGTTTTCGAGCACTTCGCCCACCTTCAACTGGCCCATGAGGGTGATCGACTGATCCATGATCGGCTGGACGCCATCCCCCGCCATCCGGATGTTGATCCACTCGTTGATCTTGGGCACGGTGCCAAAGCAGCACATCGACTGGTCTCGCATGATCAGCAGTTCCGTGACCAGTCCGTTCTCCACCTTGAGCGGCAGCATGAAGCCCCGG
The DNA here is from genome assembly GCA_015658765.1 of Verrucomicrobiota bacterium. Classification (GTDB taxonomy): domain Bacteria; phylum Verrucomicrobiota; class Verrucomicrobiia; order Limisphaerales; family UBA1096; genus UBA1096. The sequence continues at coordinate 1,601 of DQOE01000403.1, forward strand.
ATGGCCACCAACTTTTTGTCGAGCGACTTGATGCGAGCCGGGATTTGAGCGTTTAGTTTGGCCAACTCCACCTTATTGGTCACCGGGTCGAGCGGCACCTCGTACGCGAACGACGCCAGCTTGTCGAAGGAAACACCCTCATAACCTTCGATCAGTTCTGGCAGCAAATCGTCCTTGGCTTCAACGATCGGCTGAACAAGCTCTACCAGATTTGGGGGCGGCTCCGTCGCAGCTGCAGCCGGTGCTTCACCGATCGGCAGCTTGGATGTCTCCTCTAGCTTGGCTTCCGGCTCCGAGGACTCTTCGACCGGCTCAGCCTCCTCGATCAACTCGATGCCGCCACTCAGGCTGTCGAGTTCATCCTGTGTGGGAGCCGGTTGCTCCGGGCTGGGTTTGCCGACAAAAACCTTGTACCCCGCAAACACGACCAACGCCGCAATCACGGCCTTCAGCACGTACCCTTTCCACAAACTCGGTTTTTCCTGTGTGCTCATTTCAGTTACCCTTCGGATAGTTGAACGCTATGCTTCGATAGACCGTGCCCCGAACGCTCACCTCTGGCAAGACCGCATCGAACGACCCCGCGCCCGCCAGCCAATCGGCCCTGGCCACGAACTGTGACGTGTCGCCGACGGTCTCGCCGGTGCCAGCGTTGGCCACCGCCGCGAAGGTCAGCCTGGCCTCGCCATCCGGCAGCTTGGCCAAGACCGCGAACGACTCCGCCTTGATGCGCAGATACCGCTCCATGTGCGGCTTGAAAAACCAGGCGGTGACCGTTCCCGCCTCGGCGTCCACCAAAAACTCGATGTGCGCCTCCTCGTCACCCAGCGTCACCCCCGCACCCCCATGCGGCGGATCGTGATGGTGCGGCCCGGCTTCCGAGTGGTCGTGGCCACCGCCGCACCCCGCTTGGCCAAGCGCAACCAAGGATGCGAGAATCATCCAACTTATCAACTTAATCATCACTCAGGAAATGGGGGTCAGGTTTTCGGCCACGTCAGTGCGGTACGCCTTGGCCGCCGGGACCAGCCCGGCCAGCGCGCCCAGACCCAGCATCGCCAACGGTGCCCAGGCCATCACCGGCTGAAACTCCAGCGGGTTGAGCACGATGCCGGTTTCCTGCCGGATAAACCAGGCGGCGGCACTCATGATGACATAATACACCCCAAACCCGGCCACCGCGCCCAGCGCCGCGATGCCGCTGGCCTCCAACACTACGATGGCAAAAATCGTCGATCGCCGCGCGCCCAGCGCCCGCAGAATCGCGATCTCACGGCGGCGCTCGTTCATCGAGTTGTAAATGCTCGCGAGGATCGAGCCAGCCGCCACCAGCGCCACGAGCAACGCCACCGCCCGGAGCACCATCTCGACCGGGGCGATCTTGTTGAATAGCTTCGACATGGTGTCGGCGATGGGCCATGCGAACGTCATCACATCGCCCTGCAAGTTGAACTCCTGGTTCATCATCATGCCGCTGCTTTTGCTGCGCAGTTTCACCAGCACGGCGCTCACGTCGGTCGCCGTCTCGGCATCGTGCCCCGCCATGTTTTGCAGCCCGGCGATCGGGATCCAGATCACCCGGTCCGCCGGCGTGTTGCTCGGCTCCATGATGCCGCACACGACATACGTCTCGGCGTGCTGTTTGTTCTTCTCAAAAATCAGGCCGTGATACGGATGAAACTTGTCGCCCACTTTCAGCTTGAGCCGTTCGGCGGCGAAACTGCCCACCACCGCTTGTTTCTTACTCGGGTTGAACAGGTACCCGGCGCGCACGGCGTACTTTTTGCCTTCGCGATACTCGACATCGAACAGGTTCGTCGTCACGCCGACCAACCGGTAGCCGTGGTAATTATCACCTACCGCGATCGGCACCGCAGTGGCCACTCGCCGGTCGTCGGCAATCCGTTCATACTGCTCCCATGACAGGTTTCCCGGCGACGACTCGAGGTGAAAAATGGAGTTGAGTACCAGTTGCAGCTTGGAGCCGCGCGCGCCGAACACGCCGTCAAAGCCGGAGTCCACCCCTGTAAAGCTTGCGCGCGCCTGATCCTTAACCACCCACACGCTCATCAGCAGTCCGCTGGCCAGCGCAATCGAGAATGCGGTGATCACCGTGGACAGCATGTGCTGCCGCAGACTGCGCAGGACGATCTGCAACAGGCTCACGGCTTGGCCTCCCCCGCGCCTGGCCAAGCGGCCGCCCGGTTGATGTCCGCCAAGTCGCGGACGTTGTCGAATTGGCCAAGCACCCCCCGGTCGTGGCTCACGAGAAGAAGCGCCGCGCCGTTCTCCTGGCACGTCTCACGAATCAGGCCAAGCGACTCGGCGGCGCTGGCGGGGTCAAG